>NZ_JBEPDH010000020.1:0-139348 GCF_040300245.1 Nocardioides sp. NPDC000445
CTTGCGTCGGGTTTGCGCCGAGTCGGCGCAACCGCACGCCTCGCTCGCTTCGCTTCGCTCCAAGGCGTGCAGTTGCGCCGACTCGGCGCCCCTCGGATCAAAGCAGAAGGGCCCCGCTCAGCGCTTGCGCGCTGCCGCGGGGCCCTTCGTGCTTTGAGGTCAGCGAGCGACCTTGCCGGCCTTGATGCAGGTCGTGCAGACATTCATGCGCTTCGGGGTGCCGTTGATGACGGCGCGAACGCGCTGGATGTTGGGGTCGAAGCGGCGCCTGGTCGCCTTCTTGGACCACGGCCGGTTGTTGCCGAAGCCCGGCTTCTTGTCGCAGATGTCGCAGACGGCAGCCACCGTGAACTCCTGAGGTTGAATAGATGATCGAGGTCGATTGGATAGTGTCGGCGGGCGCGATGAACGGCTGCCCTGCCGAGACAACCGAACAAGCGTAGCCCGTCCGGCTGTGCCCGGCGAAATCGTCAGTCGTCCGAGCGGCGATCCCGCCACCTGTCCAGCGGCGCGGCCAGTGCGGTGGCCAGCTTCCACCGCTTCGACCCGCGCAGATCGTCGATCTCGGCGCGCTGACCGGCGAGCTGCTTGCGCTGCGACTCGAGCCGCCGCCGCTGGTCGGCGACGACCTCGCGGAGCCTGGCGACCTCGTCGCGCAGCTCGAGGCCGTGCTCGACCCAGTCGGGGATCGCGGGCACCGCGGGGAGGTCGGGGGAGAGGCCGCGGCGCAGGACGACGTAGAACTCGATGTCGTTCTCGGGCACGGGCAGCAGGGACTCGACCGACCAGCCGGTCAGCCCCAGGCGGCGCAGCTCGGCGATGATCTCGGGGAACGAGCGGTCGGTGTAGGTCCACACGTGGCAGTCGACGTACTCGCCTCGGCGGGCGCGCTCGACCTGGGCCCTGGTGTAGCCGAGGTCGTGGATACAGGTCTCGGCCTCGCTCGGGCCGCGGTGGTGGAGGCGCTTGGCGTCGGTGTTGACCGCGGACCGGTGGTGGTCGAAGACGGCGCGCACCGACGGGATCGTGTCGCCGGCCTCGTACGCCTGGAGGATCTGACCCATCGTGGTGGGCGGGCGATGGGCATCGAAGGTGTAGCGCCGGTCGGGGACGACCAGGACGAGGGCTCCGTCGGGAGCGACGACGGCCTCGACCTGCGCCAGCCATCCGACCAGGTCGGGAACGTGCTCGACGACGTGGCTGGCCAGCGCCCAGTCGAACGGGGCGCCCTCCTTGGCGGCCTCCTCGAGCGTACGCATCCGGGTGCCGTCCCACATCGGATAGTCGATCTCGGGGATGGTGTCGTGGTTCACCCGGGAGTGTTCGGCGTACGACTCGTAGAGCCGGTCGCGGTCGTAGAGGTCCAGATACGAGACCTCCGCGGCATCTCGGGGGATGAGCGGTTGGTGCAGGGGTCCGATCTCCAGGCCGCGCCCGGCCGAGAAGTCGAAGATTGCGTTGACGCGTTTCGCGCGTGGGGTCGGGGTCGGGATCGACATCCGTAGTCCTTCGGCGTTGGGGAACCTCCACACTAGGGATGGATCGTCACCGCCGCAGGGGATGACTTGGTAGAAGTTGTTACTCGCTCGTGTCTTTGCCGCAGCCTCGGATTTGTTCACCCGTCGTTTACCCCGTACCCAGGCACCGCCTACCCTGGGGGCCGCGATACCGGGAAGTGTGTCCGGCGTCACGGTGTCTGGGTGTATGCAGGGGTGTGTCGAGGAGTAGGGAGGGCAGCGTGGCCGAGGTCAAGCTCGATCTGTTCCGCCGGTTCGGCGACCTGGCGACCGACGCGCTCGCGTCGCACCGCGAGGAGATCGACGCGCTCAACGTCTTCCCGGTGCCCGACAGCGACACCGGCACCAACCTCTACCTCACGATCGCCGCCGCCCGTGACCGGCTGCGCGAGTTCACCGGCCCCGACTGGCGCGAGGGGCTGCGCGCCTTCTCGCGCGGCGCGCTGCTGGGCGCCCGCGGCAACTCGGGGGTGATCCTGGCCGAGATGATCGGCGCCCTGCTGCGCCGCCTGATCCAGGCCACCGAGGACGAGCGCACCGCCACGGTCTTCGCCGACGCGCTGCGCAGTGCCGGCAACGCCGCGTACGCCGCGGTGGGGGAGCCCCAGGAGGGCACCATGCTCAGCGTGCTCCGGGCCGCCGCGGACGCTGCCGAGGCGTGCGTCGAGATCGACGAGACTGCCCGCACTCGCGACGTGATGTCGGTCGCCGCCAGCGCGGCCCGCGCCGCGCTGGCCCGTACGCAGGAGCAGCTGCCCGCACTGGCCGCTGCCGGGGTGGTCGACGCCGGTGGCCGCGGGATCTGTGTGCTGCTCGACGCCTTCGAGACCGCCCTGACCGGACGCCGTCCGAGTCCGCAGAAGCCGATGGCGAGCACTCCGCACATCCCGATCCCGATCCAGACAAGCATGGGCGCGGCCGACGGCCACGCGCTGGAGCCCGGAGGCCCGGCGTACGAGGTGATGTACCTGCTCGACGCCGAGGACGCCGCGATCCCCGACCTCCGCAAGCGGCTCCAGCCGCTGGGCGACTCGCTCGTCGTGGTCGGTGGCGAGGGCATCTGGAACGTGCACGTTCACGTCGACGACGTCGGTGCCGCGATCGAGGCGGGGATCAATGCCGGGCGGCCCCACCGGATCCATGTGACCCACTTCGCCGAGCAGATCGCCGGCCAGGCCCATCGCCATGCGACTCGCGGCGGTCGGGCGGTGATCGCGTTCGCGGCCGGGCCGGGTCTGGCCGAGCTCTTCCGCGGTGCCGGCGCGATCGTGATCGAGGGCGGCCCGCACCGGCGCCCGACGACCTCCGAGCTGCTCGAGGCGATCACCGCCTCCGGCGCCGACGAGGTGATCGTGCTCCCGAACGACGCACCGACCCGACAGTCGGCCGAGGCCGCGGCCCGCACCGCCGAGGACGACCTCGACATCAACGTCGCGGTGATCCCGACCCGCAGCCAGGTGCAGGGGCTGGCGGCGATCGCGGTCCACGAGCCCGGCCGGAAGTTCGACAAGGACGTGCTGGAGATGACCGCCACCGCGCGACACGCGCGGCATGGTGCGGTCACCATCTCGAACACCCGAGCGATTACCATGGCGGGGCCGTGTATGCCGGGCGACGCGCTCGGGGTGCTCGACGGAGACTTCGTCAAGGTCGGCCAGGACCTGGAGACGTGTGCGACCTACGTGCTCGCCCGGCTCATCGGTGGTGGCGGCGAGCTGGTGACGCTGGTCTCCGGCCTCGAGGACCCCACGGGCGAGCTCGCCGGCGCCGTCGCGGCGTGGCTGGCTGCCAACCATCCGGCCGTTGATGTGATGGTGTACGACGGAGGCCAGGAGCGCTACCCCCTCCTGATGTCGGTGGAGTAGAGGAGAAGAGACGGTGCCGATCACCCTCGAGTCGCCGATCGAGGCCGTGCTGGGCAACAGCAAGCACGCCACGAAGTTCACCAAGGGTCTCGGGCTGCGCACCGTCGGCGACCTGCTCTACCACTTCCCGCGGCGCTACCTGCGCACCGCCGACCTCAGCCAGACGCCGCAGCTGCATGAGGGCGAGATGCTCACGGTGCTCGGCGAGGTGGTCCGCAGCGTCGTACGGCAGCACACCGACCGCCGCACCGGCCGGCCCGCCTTCCGCGTCGAGACCCAGCTCAAGGCCGGCACCGCCGACCTGCAGCTCACCTTCTTCTCGAAGTCCCAGCGGATCGCGGAATGGCGCCGCGGCGTGCTCGCCCCCGGCGTCCGGGGAGTCTTCGTCGGCAAGGCCGGATCCTTCCGCGGCGAGTGGCAGCTGGCCAACCCGCAGATGGTCGTCTTCGGTGACCCGTCCGACTCCGAGAACGCCGCCGAGGCGGCCGACAACCAGATGGCGGTCGAGGAGCTGACCGAGCTCTTCCCGATCTACCCGCTCACCGCCGGGCTCCAGCACTGGGACGTGATGCGCGCGGTGCGGTTCGCTCGACAGGTCGTCGAGGACGTCACCGACGTGCTCCCGGAGCAGCTCCGGGAGACGTACGCCGTCCCGGGGCTGCGCGACGCCCTGGACCTGATCCACGCACCCCATGAGTTCAAGGACGTCCAGCGCGCCCAGCGCCGCTTCCGGTTCGAGGAGGCGCTCGGGCTGCAGCTGGTGCTGGGACGCCGGCGACGGGCGCTCCAGGCCCTGGGCACCACCGCCCGCACCGGGGGCGTCCACCACCTGCTCGCGGCCTTCGACGAGCGGCTGCCGTTCACCCTCACCAAGGGACAGGAGGAGATCGGGGAGGAGCTCGAGGCGGCGCTGGCCCAGCCCCACCCGATGAACCGCCTGCTCCAGGGTGAGGTCGGCTCCGGCAAGACGCTGGTCGCGTTGCGCGCGATGCTGCGGGTCGTCGACTCCGGGGGCCAGGCCGCACTGCTGGCGCCGACCGAGGTGCTCGCCCAGCAGCATTACCGCTCGATCACCGCGATGCTCGGCGATCTGGCCGCCAGCGGCTTGGCCGGCGGGCTCTTCGCTGGCGACCAGGAGCAGACCCATGTCGAGCTGCTCACCGGCTCGATGACCAAGGCCCAGCGCAAGGGGCCGCTGAGCCGGATCGCCACCGGCGAGGCGGGGATCGTGGTCGGCACCCATGCCCTGCTGCAGGACCAGGTGATGTTCGACGACCTCGGCCTGGTCGTCGTCGACGAGCAGCACCGCTTCGGCGTCGAGCAGCGGGCCGCCCTGACCGACAAGGCCGGCACCCCACCGCACCTGCTGGTGATGACCGCGACGCCGATCCCGCGCACGGTCGCGATGACCGTGTTCGGGGACCTCGAGGTCTCCACGCTCACCGAGCTCCCGGCCGGCCGCGCCGAGATCCAGACCAACCTGGTCTCGCTGGTGGACCATCCCGCGTGGATCGCCCGGGTCTGGGAACGCGTCAAGGAGGAGGTGGAGAAGGGTCACCAGGTCTACGTCGTCGCCCCGCGGATCAGCGGCGACGAGTCCGAGCAGGGGGAGAGCGACCAGCGCGACTTCGATGCCGACGGCAACGAGGTCAAGGCCGCCCCGGCCCAGCTCTCCGCCGTCGACGAGGTCACCGAGGAGCTGACCACCGGTCCACTGCAGGGGCTCAGCGTCGCCAAGCTCCACGGCAAGCTCCCCGCCGAGGAGAAGGAGCGCACCATGAGCGCCTTCGCCGCCGGCGACATCGATGTGCTGATCGCCACCACCGTGATCGAGGTCGGCGTGGACGTACCCAACGCCACCACCATGGTCATCCTCGACGCCGACCGCTTCGGCGTCTCCCAGCTCCACCAGTTGCGCGGTCGGGTCGGCCGTGGCGGGCTGCACGGGCTGTGCCTGCTGGTCTCCCACGCCGAGACCGGCACCCCGGCCAGGACCCGCCTCGACGCGGTCGCCCAGACCACCGACGGGTTCGAGCTGTCCCGGGTCGACCTCGACCAGCGCCGCGAGGGAGACGTGCTCGGCGCCTCCCAGTCGGGCCGGCGATCGAGCCTGGAGAGCCTGCGCGTGCTCCGCGACGAGGAGACCATTCTGGAGGCGCGCGAGGCGGCCGAGGCGCTGCTCGAGGCCGACCCGGACCTCGTGACCGCGCCGCTCCTGGCCGAGCGGGTCACCGAGATCGAGGAGTCCGCTTCCGCCGACTACTTGGAAAAGTCCTAAGGTGTCCCAATGACTCGGATCATCGGAGGCGTCGCCGGAGGGCGACGCCTACTCGCTCCCAAGGGGGTGCGGACCCGTCCCACCACCGACCGGGTCCGCGAGGCCCTCTTCTCGGCGATCGAGTCGTCCTACGGATCGCTGGCCGGGCTGCGCTTCCTCGACCTCTACGCCGGCACCGGCGCGGTCGGGCTGGAGGCCTGGTCCCGCGGCGCCGGGGTCGTGACCCTGGTCGAGTCCGACCGGCGTACGGCCGGGGTGATCCGCTCCAACGCGAAGGAGCTCGGCTTCCCGCGGGCCCACGTGGTCGCGGCCACCGTGGCGAGCACCCTGGTGACGCCACCGCCGGCGCCCTACGACCTGGCCTTCCTCGACCCGCCCTATCCGCTCTCCGACGACGCCGTCTCCGAGGACATCGCGCTGCTGGTCAAGCACGGCTGGCTGGTGCCGGGCGCCCTGGTCGTCGTCGAGCGGTCGGCACGCAGCCCCGAGCCGGTCTGGCCCGACGGGTTCACCGACCAGAAGTCGAAGAAGTACGGCGAGACCACGCTCTGGTACGGCCACGCGCCGGACTGACCGGCCGAACTGATCGAATGGGAGAAGAAACAATGACGCGTCGTGCGGTGTGCCCGGGTTCGTTCGACCCGCCCACGTTCGGCCACCTCGACATCTTCACTCGTGCCTCGGCGATGTTCGACGAGGTCGTCGTCGCGGTCGGGGTCAACCCGTCGAAGTCGAAGCGCCTGTTCACACCCGAGGAGCGGATGGAGATGATCACCGAAGTGACCGCTCCGCTGGGCAACGTACGGGTCCAGGGGTTCACGGGTCTGGTCACCGACTTCTGTGTCGAGATCGACGCCCAGGCGATCGTGAAGGGGCTCCGCGGGGCGCCCGACCTGGAGTACGAGGCGCCGATGGCGCAGATGAACGCCCACATGACCGGCGTCGAGACCGTCTTCCTGCTCAACGACCCGCGCTGGGCGGCGGTCTCCTCCTCGCTGATCAAGGAGATGGCCCATTTCGGTGGGGATGTGTCGGCTTTCCTGCCGCCGGATGTTCTCGCACGACTCACCAAGCGTTTGGCAGAACGTTCCGAGTAAGGGGCACCGTTCGCCGGTATCGTCTACTGGGCAGTTCCTTTGGGCTACCCGACAATCCCTTTCCCTGGAGATCAATGTCCACCTCAGGCCGTTCCCCGCTTTCCTTGGCCAAGCAGTCTTACGCCGCTTCCCTCAAGGCCGTCGGTCGCGGGCTGACGAAGACGGGACTTGCGAAGGAGACCGCGCCGCCGGTCGAGCAGCGCTGGCGTCACTGGGCCCACTCGCTCACCAAGGTCTACGACTCACTGGCGATGGCGAAGCTGGACGTGCCGTGGTGGACCTACGACGCGATCACCGCGGTCGACGCCTGGCTGAGCGAGCGTGAGCGCCCGATCCGGATCTATGAGTACGGCTCCGGCGCCTCCACCATCTGGCTCTCCCGCCGCGCCGACGAGATCCACTCCGTCGAGCACCACAAGGGCTTCGGCGAGATGATGCAGGCCGAGCTCGCCGGCGAGGAGAAGATCTCCCTGCGGGTCATCGAGCCGGTCGCCAGCGACAACCCCGTCATCCCCTCGCAGAAGGAGGGCCACGCGGGCCTCGACTTCGAGGCGTACGTCAACTCCATCGACGATGTCGACGGCGAGTTCGACCTCGTGGTGATCGACGGGCGTGCCCGTGAGGCGTGCCTGGAGAAGGCCAAGGACCGGCTGGCTCCCGGCGGGATCATCGTCTTCGACAACAGCCGCCGCAAGCGCTACGTCGAGGCCATCGCCGCATCGGGGATGAAGGAGACCATCCACACCGGTCTCACCCCGACCCTGCCCTACCCGGAGCGCACCTCGGTCCTGACGAAGGGCTGAGACCCACGTCATCACGGGCGCCCGGCGTGGATCATCCACGCCGGGCGCCCGCTCTCATAGGGTCGCCGTCATGGCGTCACCTGGGGACTCGAGAACTGATCACACCGAGCCGGTCGGGATCATCAGGTGGGCGACGTTCGCCGGGGTCTGTGTCGTGGCGCTGGTCTGGGCGGCCTACTCGGTCGGCGCTCAGAACGGCTCGTTCCTGACCCAGGACTTCGGCGCGCAGTATCACCTGGCCGAGATCACCGCCCACGGCGCGATCCCGCTGGTCGACTTCGAGCACGGCTGGAACGCCGGCTCGTTCTGGGTCAACGCGGCGCTCTACGCGATCGCGGGCGGCAGCCCGACGGCCTGGTACTTCCTCTGGGGCCGCCTGCTCGGTGCCGGCCTCGGCGCGGTCCTCGCCGCCGCGATCGGCCTCCGTCTGCGGCTGCACCCGGCTGTGATGATCGCGCTCGCGCTCGGGGTGCTCCTGCTGGCCACCCCGTTGCACATCAAGTACACGATCTGCCTGCTGTGGGTCTTCGTCCTGCTGCCCACCGGTTGGCTCGAGTCACGCCCGCGCCTGGCCGCGGCTGCGCGGATCCTCCTCCCGGCCCTCGTCTTCTGGCAGTACGTCGAGCTGGCCGTGCTCCTCACCGGCGCCTCGGGGCTCTTCGAGCTGTTCGCCCGGCGCTCGGCGTCCTGGCGCACCCGGATCCTCAACTGTGTTCAGCTGGCCGGGGGATTCGTGCTCGGACTGGTCGTCCAGGCGGTGGCGTACAAGCTCGTGTGGGGGCTCTCCTTCGCCGACTTCAACCGGCAGGTGATCCTCGGGCAGACCGAGACGCACGAGGGTTCGCAGTACGCCGTGTGGAACTTCTTCGACCTGCCGACCGAGTCGGGCCGCTTCTTCGTCCTGGCGCTCTACCCGTTCGCGCTGCTGATCCCCTTCGTGCCGCTGGTGTGGCAGCGGATCTCGGACTCCACCCGGCTGGTCGCGCTGGCCGGACTGGTCCTCGTCGTCGTCCCGATCCGGCGCGTCGACAACCCCCACACCACCACCGTCTCAGCCCTCGTCCTCCTCGCCGTCGTCCTGGCGGTCGCCGAGCTCTACGAGCGCCGTACGTCCCTCGCGGCCGGGGTGCGAGCGCCGGCGATCGCGCTACCGCTCGCCGCGGCCGGCGCTCTGTGGGCTGCCGCGACGCTCTGGATCGGCTTCGGCCTGCAGAGCATGGCCGGCGCCGTACTGCTCGTTGCCTTGGCGGTTGCGGGTGCGGTCCTCGGATCGACGTTCCTGCGTGGTGCCGTTGCGGCTGTCTCCGCCGGCGCGCTGGTCGTGCTCGGCTGCGTACCCGCTCTCGCCTCCGTCGACCATCTCAACGACATGCGCCGAGACGCGAAGTCCTTCCAGGTGACCGACGCGATCACCCGCTGGGCGGGCCCGGAGTACGAGCGCTGCAGCGGTGGCACCCGCGAGGCGCTGGTGATGCCCAACTATCTGGAGCTCTACGACACCCTCGCGATCACCAACCCGACGCCCTACTACCTGTTCCACTACGACTTCGCGCAGTACGAGGACGTGCTGGTGCCTCAGCTCGAGGACGGCTCGATCCCGGTCATCATCGAGACCATGCCGCTGCACACGCCGCAGCCGTGGCTCACCGATGCCATCCGTGCGAACTATGTGCCGTGCTCGGTCGTGAGGATCGAGAAGCAGGCTACGACTGTGACGATCTGGACTCACAAGTCTCGCGGGAGGGTTGAGCAGAGGGATCTGAGTGTTCGGGGTGGGGAGATCGTGGCGACGCGCTGAAGGGTGCCGTGTTTTTGTGGTTGGGGTTTGCCGCCGACCCTTTCGAGGAGGGTGTTCTCGCCGCCGTCCGGAGTAAAGGACGGCCTTCGGCCGCCGGCTGACGCCGGTCGCCTTCGGCGATCCTTGACACCGGTCGTCGCCGAGAATTTTGGCTGGCTATCGGGTCGGCGGCAGGGGTATGGCGCAGCGATGTGGGTTGGGTGGCGGCTTGGGAGCTGGGATGGGCCGATCGCCGGAAGGAATTTTCCTTCCGGCGGCGAACGAATTTTCGTTCGCCTCAGAGAGAGCCTGGTCTGGGGTGAGGTCTCCGGGTGGAAGAAAATTTTCTTCCACCCGGAGACCCCCTGTCTGATCTCGGAGCGGAGCGGTCACCTGCCGGGAGTGCCTGTGCCGTGGCCACACCCGGGCCGCCGCCCCGATAGCCAGCCAACTCTTTTTCTCGACATGGTCCGGTGTCAAGGACCGCGAAGCGGCCGGCGTAGCCGGCGGCCGCAGGCCGTCCTTGACTCCGGGGCAGGTCGAGAACACTCTCGAAAACGGGTCGGCGGCCCAAGACCAGCCCCGTTCAACAGCCGAAAAAACACAAGAAAACCCCGCGTACGCCCGAAGACAAGAGCCACCCAAAAAGACACGCACCAAGAGCAGAAGATCACCACAGAACCGACATAGGCTCACCAAAGCCCGCAAGCCCATCCGAAGGTCCCGAATGCTCCACTCCACACACGAGGACCGCACCGACGTACGTCTTCCAAGACGGCTGCTGGTGGCGATGGTGCTGATGGCGTTCTTCGCGCTGAGCCTGAGCAGCTACGTCGCCCTGACCCGGGCACTGCAGTACCAGACCCGCGACGAGGGGCCGAACGCCGGCTACGCGGTGGAGCTCGCCTCGGGACGGCTGCCGACGATCGACACGCCCGTGACGACCGATGCCCGTCGGTATCCCCAGGTCGTGGCGGGTCTGGACACCATGGTGGACGAGCCGCACCGCCACATCTGGACCGCCAACCATCCTCCGCTCTACTACCTGATGTCGCTGCCGTTCGTGGCCGCGGCCGGGGCTCTCGACGCACCTCAGGTGATGATCGTCGGGATGCGGCTCATCAATGCCGTCGGCTCCGCGCTGTGCGTACTGCTGGTGGGCCTGATCGCCTTCGAGGTGACCCGGCGAGCGGCGGTCGCGTTCTTGGCCACCGGGACCAGCGCCTCGTGTGCCGTGCTGGTGACCGCAGGCGGGCACATCGCCAACGACGGGGTCGCGGTCGCGGCGTCATCGCTGACCCTGCTGGCGACGATCCGGATCCTGAACCGCGGCCTGTCGCCGGGGCGCCTGACACTGGTGGCGCTGGCCGGGGCCGCCGCGGCAGGGGCGAAGGCGCCTGGGGTGCTGACCGTCGTCCTGTGCGGCGCGGCCATCGCGTTGGCTCTGCTGCTGCGGGACCACTCGCGTCGCGGCGTGATCCACGCTGTGGGGGCCGCGGCGGTGGCCACCGGCGTTCCCGCGCTCGCCACCGGATGGTTCTACGTCCGCAACATCGTCCTCTACGGCGACCCGACCGCCTCCGAGGCACTGCTGGCCAAGTTCGACCGGGAGCCGAACGGCACCTGGTGGCAGGTCGTGACGGACGGCTCGCTCTGGGTGGACTGGTATGAGCGCCTATGGGCGCCACTGCTCGCCGAGGGATACGCGGCGGGCGCCGACGTGCTCGCCGTCGTCGCGGTGCTCGGCCTTCTCGTCCTGCTCGTCCGCCGCAGCACCACCCGGCCGACGGACGAGCCCTCGTCGGCGGCCGGATGGCTGCTGCTCACGGCTCACGCGGCGCTCGTCCTGGCGAACCTGGTCGGGTTCGTCGCGGGCGGCGGGAATCCGAACGACCGCTACCTGATGCCGCTCATGCCCCTGCTGGCCACGGTGCTCGCCGTCGGCATCTTGGCGATCGTCGACCTGATCCCGGCCGGCTCACGCGAGTCATGGAGCCGGCTCGCGGCGGCCGCGATCACGCTCGTGCTGGGCGTCTACGCCCTGCTGATCTTCGGCTGGTTCATCAACTCGGTGACCTACGCGGGCCGGCTTCCGAACTCCGAGTCGCGAGGGGCCGAGCTCGTGGTCGCCGCAGGCGTGGTGTGCGGTGTGCTTGCCGTCTGCCTCGCGGCCTGGCCGGTCAGGACGTACGCCGCCCGACAACCGCCCCCAAAGCGGCCAGCAGCGCGTCGGCGATGAGCAGGAGGACACGGGAGGCGAGCGCCACGGTGAGCGCCTCGGGGACTCCGATGATCGGGCCGAGGGTGAGGGCGAGCAGCCCCTCACGGATCCCGGCGCCGGCCGGCGCCGGGATGAACGCGATCCCCGCGGCCCACGCCAGGGCCATCCCACCGGTCGCGGCCGCGACCTCGAGCAGCCCGATCGAGGCGTACGACTGCATCATCACGGCCAGGTGGAGGCCGAAGGCGACCCAGGCGAGCACGGCCCAGCCGATCGCAGTGAAGAGCCCCCGCGCGGTGAGACGTACGTTGAGGGGTTCCCGGCCGAGCCGGGCGAAGAGCCAGTCGAGCACGCCCGGGACGACGCGCGGGTGCAGGCAGACGGCCAGCGGAACCAGCAGGAGCAGCAGCCACCAGTAGCGGTCGAGGCCCTCGGAGGACGACCAGGGGAGCAGGAGCGCGCCGACGCCGATGCCGCTGGCGACGACGACGCCCATGAAGAGGATGTTGGCGCCGAGCATCGTCCGGCGCGCGACGCCCCAGCGCAGCCCGAACTGCATCTGCGCGACGACCGGCCACACCGAGCCGGGCAGGTACTTGCCCAGCTGGGAGACGTAGAAGACCGAGTGGGAGTCGCGCAGCGACGGCCGGATGCCCATCCCGTGCAGGATGGCGACCCAGATCTGGGCGATCAGCATGGTGCCGACGACCGCCAGGACCCCGGCGATCGCGACGCGGCCGAGGCTCAGTTCCTGGACGGCGACGGCCAGGTCGGCACGCTGACGCCAGACCAGGTACGCGCCGCCGAGCACGACGGCGAGGGCGAGCCCGATCTTGAGCAGCCGCTTCTTCAGACTGGGCCTCGCGGGGCTGGGGGTAGCCGACGACCCGGCCCCCGTGGCGGAGACCGGGTCGGACTGAGTCGCTGTCACAGGCTGGTCGTCCACGTCTCGCCGGACTGGGCAGATGACTTGCTCGCGCGCGGTGTGTGCGGCAGGTCGAACTCGGCGACCGAGGTCTGGTCGCGGAGCATCTCGGTGCCGGACTTGCCGAAGCGAGCCTTCTTGGTGTGCTCCAGATCGTCCTCGATGAGCACTCGGTTGGTGCGGATCAGGTCGGAGATCACGCCGAGCATCGCGGACATGAAGGCCAGGTTGATCAGCACGCCACCGAGCAGCAGCGACTGGATGTGGTTGCCGTTGTCGCCGCTCAGCCACAGCACGAGGTAGCGGAAGAACGGGATCGCCCCGAGGACGAAGAAGAAGGCGGTGAGCCAGACGAAGATGGCGTACGGCTTGTACATCATGTAGGAGCGCACGATCGCCGCTCCCGACTTCATGATGTGCTCCGGCATCGACTTGAACAGCCGCGACTCACGCGTCTTGGCGTTGGTCTCGATCGGCACCGAGGCGATCTTCATCCGCTTGTTGCCCGCCTGGATGATCGTCTCCATGCAGTAGGAGAAGCGGGTCACGGTGTTGAGCAGCATCAGCGACTCGCGCGAGTAGGCGCGGAAGCCGCTGGCCGCGTCGGGCAGATCGGTCTCGGCGGCCATGTTGACCACCTTGGAGCCGACCTTCTGCAGCTTCTTCTTCAGCCCGGAGAAGTGCTCGATCCGGTCGACCTGTCGGTCGCCGATGACGATGTCGGCCTGGCCGTTGATGATCGGCTGGACCAGGTCGGCGATGCGGTCCTGCGGGTACTGGTTGTCGCCATCGGTGTTGACCACGATGTCGGCGCCCAGCTCGAGCGCGCGAACGACCCCGTCGTGGAAGGATCGGCCGAGCCCCTGGTTGCGGGAGTGGTGCACGAACTCGCGCACGCCATGCTCCTTGGCCACCTCGACCGTCCGGTCCGTGCACCCGTCATCGACGATCAGGATCACGATCTCGTCGATTCCGGGGATCTGCTTCGGAATCGACTCCAGCACGGACGGGAGCGTCTCCTCCTCGTTGAGGCAGGGGACTTGAACGACAAGCTTCACAGGGACCTCAGGGCAAGTAGTGGGACCGAACAGGATTCGGGGCAGATGAGGGGCTTCTGAGCTGCCACATTACCGCGTGGATTCCGCGGCCCCACGCCCCCTCGCGGGTGTCATCCGGCGTATGTGCTAGGGAAACCTGGCGTTCAGGAGAGGTCCACGCGGCGTCTGCCGCGGCGTCGATCCAGCACCCGAGGAACGAGCAGCAGACCCAGCGTCACCAGCGCGCCGAGGAGCGAGACCCAGGCACCCGTACGCAGCCCCGGGGCCTCATAGCGCAGCGTGACCGTGTGCGTGCCGCCCGGGACGGGCACGGCAGCGAAGGCGTGGTTGCCGGCCACCAGGTCCACCGGTCGGCCGTCGACCGTCGCCGACCAGCCCGGGCGGGCGATCGAGTCGGCGACGACCAGGTAGCCGGCTCCGTCCGCGGTGACCTCGGCCGAGATCGTCTCGGCCTCGTCGCGGCGTACGTCCACCTCGGCGGTCGAGCCGGACGCGGCCGGCGTCGAGTCGTCGTCGAGGAGCACCGTGCCGGGGGCGACGCCCTCGGTCAGCCGCCGCACCCGCGTGGGACCGTCCGTCACGACTTCGCTGGTCCCTGCCCAGCGGATCCGGGGAAGTGCGCTCGCGCGCTCGTAGACGACCGCCCCGGCCGAGGCGTGCACCACTCGCAGGCCGTCGCCCTTCTCCGGACGGACCGCAGCGCAGACCGCGGAACCGTCGGTGCGGCCGGCGAGCTGGACCGGTTTCCGCTTCCCCGTGAACGAGATGGTGACCGGCACCGGACCGGAGGCGAAGCGGTGGTCGGGGATCGCGACGCGCAGCCTCTCCCCACGCTTGAGCGGCCGGTTCACGGCGATGGCCCGCTCGGAGATGACCTTCTCGGCGCCGGCCCCGACGCTCACCCGGACCACCGTCGGCGTCTGCGCCCGCGGCTTCAGGCCGTCGGGCACGGTGACCTCGATCCCACGCAGGTCGCCCTGCGGGACCTGGCAGGTCGCCTGCTGGCCGGGCATCACGGTGAGCGGCTGCCGTTGCGCGCCCGGCACCGGTGTCGGCGAGGAGACCCCGATGACCTCCATCGGCTGGGTCACCCAGTAGCGGACCGAGAGCTGGTCGAGCACCGGTTGACGCCCGGGAGTTGGCACGTTGGCGGGGAAGTCGCTGTAGGTCGGGGACAGCTGGGCGTCCGGGCTGACCGCGGCGATCAGTGACTTCCACTCCGCCGAGGTGAACTCATGGCCCGTCGGCGTACGCAGCCGGTAGTGGTCCGCGACGCCCGAGTGCTCCCAGCTCGAGGCGCCGTAGCGCTCCTCTCCGAGGTTCTTCTTCAGGAACTCGTGGGCAGGCGTGACGGGGTAGAACTCGTCGCGGTCGGTGAGCGGCAGCACCTCCCGCGCGAACATCGTGCTCTGCGCGAGCACCGCCAGCACGAGCACCAGCGGGCCCAGCAGCCGCAGCCGGCCCCGCAGCAGCAGCGTCGCCGCCACCGCGAGGACCGAGACCGCTCCCAGCAGCGCCGGCACCCGCAGCTTCGCGGCCACGTCGGGGATCGGCCCCGGGACGCCGTCGATGTAGACGTACGCCGCGTACAGGAAGTACGCAGCCACCCCGGCGGCCGCCAGCAGCACGACCAGCGAGACCACCAGACGCGGACGCCGGGATCGACCCTCCTCATCGGCAGACCGCGACACCTCGGCCCGCTGGACGAGGCGCTCCAGCCCGATCCCGGCCAGCACCGCGCACAGGAACCCGAAGATGGAGTTCGCCCGCCCGAAGCTGTTGGAGCTGTAGCCGGGCAGCTTCTGCAGTAGCTCGAGCGGCAGCCCGCCGACCCACAGCAGCCAGACGACCGCGGCCAGTATGACCGCGAGCAGGGCGGGCGTCGAGGGGCGGCGGCCGCCGGGGAGCCTGACGATCAGGGCGCACAGGACCAGGATCAGCGCCGCGACGCCGATGAAGGAGATCGACTCGATCGGGTTGTCCTCGCCGAACCAGAGCCCGTCGACGCAGGTGCCGTAGACGTCAGGGGCCACCGTCGTCAGCACGAGACTGGCCGGCTTGACCTGGTTGGGGACCCGCCCGTCGAGCCCGAGAGCGCTCATGTTGAGCGCGAAGGGGAGCACCTGGACCGCGGAGAGCGCGACCCCGAGCCCGACCCCGCCGGCGGCGATGCCGCCCGCGACCAGCGTGCGCCGCACGTCCCGCAGCGCCAGCGCCCGGACGACCACGTAGATCCCGCCCAGGGTCAGCGCGAACATCGTCACCGCCGGGAACCCGCCGAGCAGCATCGCGGCGACCACCAGGCCGACGGCGGCCAGGTCGCGCGCGCCGCGCTCGCGCACCGCACGGTCCAGAGCCCACAGCAGCAGCGGGATCAAGCAGGCGACCTTGGTGTGCGGCCAGTTGGTCCACATCATCATGAACCCGGAGGTGAAGAAGACCAGGCCGGCGACCAGCGCGATGCTGCGCCGCACCCCGAGCCGGCCGAGGAACAGCACCATCCCGGCCAGCACCAGGACCAGCTCGGTCAGCTTCACCCAGGCCGGCGCCAGCCACAGCGGCATCACCCAGTACGGCCACGAGACCGGGCTCAGCACCGCATGGTTCGGCAGCGAGGCCAGCGGCGCGCCGCCCACCTCGTACGGCGCCCAGGTCTGCCAGTTGCCGTGGCGTGCGCCCTCGACGATGTTCTGGACGCCGGGCAGGTAGTAGTCCCAGGTGTCCCCGCGGCACCACAGCGTCCCTTGCGGGATCGGGCCGTCGGCGGCGTACGGCATCATCGCGTGCAGCCACCCGGTGTCCAGCAGCATGCCCTGACCCACGAGCGCGGGACCGAAGGTCACCGCGACGAAGAGGACGAGAAGTGCCAGGACGACGCCTGAGCGCCACCGATCGGATCCAGTCACAACAGGGGAGGGCACAGGCCGAAAATCTATGAGTAGTCGGGAACCGGCGCCGGTAGCGCGCGCGGTAGGTCGTTCAAGTTGTCTTTCGGGTGTTCCGGCCGGCGGGTCAGTCGCGCCTGGTCGCGACGGCCACCAGCCCGGTGCCGGTGTCGGGCCGTAGCCGCTGCAGGGCCATGAACGGGCTGGTCGCGAGGGCGATGGCGGCCCCCTTGAGCTGACCGCTGGGCTGGAACGTACGCCCGGTTGCCCGGGTGAGCTCCTCGGGTGTGAGGTCGCCCACCTTCTCCAGCTTCCGGGCGTCGATCCGGTTGCGGACCGCCTCCAGGGCGTAGCCGAGCGGCCAGCCGTAGACGGTGATGTCGACCTCGCCCAGACCGGCCTCCTCCAGCCGCTCGGTGAGCTCGGCGGGGCTGTAGCGACGGAAGTGCCCGGCATGCCGGTCCATCGGCCCGAACCGCTCCTGGAAGGCCGGCACCGAGAGCACCAGCTGCCCGCCGGGGCGGATGTGGGTGACCCACTCGGCCAGCGCCCCCTTGTCGTCCTCGATGTGCTCGAGCACCTCGAAGGCGCAGACCATGTCGTACGTCCTCTCCGAGTCCAGCTCGGAGGACATCGCGTTCAGCACCGTGCCGCCCATGCAGGTGATCCGCTCGTACGCCACGGCGAACGAGTCCGCGTCCGGCTCGACCCCGAGGTAGTCGGCGCGCATCGCCAGGCGGGCGCCGAAGGCACCCTGGCCGCAGCCGATCTCCAGCGCCGTCCTCGGAGCCAGCCGGTCGATGATCCGGCTGACGACGTCGTAGCGGAGCCAGGCGCGGGGTGCGAGCGGCGGCAGTGGGCGGTCGGTGGCGGTGAGCGACATCGGGGTCCTGGGTCGGGTCGGGTTCAACTGGGCTGATTGCTTCGGGCTTCGCTTCAGCTAAGACATTCGAGGATGGGGGAGGCGACGGCCCGCGGGGTGTAGTGCTCCCGTGCCTGCTCGTAGGCGGCCTCGCGCAGGCGCTGGGCCTCGTCGGGGTCGTCGGCGAGCTTGGTCAGGGCTGAGGCGAGCTCCTCCGGGCTGCCGGGGGAGACGAGCAGGGCCGCGCTCTCCAGCATCCGCCGCTGGGGCTCGGTGTCGGAGGTGACGACGACCGCCCCGGCGGCGGCACCCTGGAACGCCTTGTTGGGCACCACCCGGCGTGCCTGCGGGACGGTGCCGAAGATGCCGAGGCTCACGTCGAACCCGGCGACGAAGTCGGGCAGGTCCTCGGCGTCGACCCAGTCGACCCAGGAGACGCGCGGGTTGCCGGCCGCGAGGCGCCGGGCCTCCTCGTACTGCTGGCCCTGGCCCACCATCGTCACCTCGATCCGCTCGTCGTCGGCGAGGATGTCGAGGGCGTCGGCGATCACCGGGGCGCCGTGGGTGGGGGAGAAGAGGCCGACGAAGACAGCCTTCAGCGGCTCCTCGGTCGGCCGCTCGAGGGCCCGGGCGCCCGCGTCGAACCACTCCTTGGTGGCACCCACCGGGCAGACGACCGAGTGCCGGCGTACGTCCTCGGGCAGTCCCTCCTGCTGCTCGACCGTGTCCACGATGACCACGTCGGCCTGCTTCAGCGCCATCGCGTCGATCGCCTTCATCAGCCGCAGCTTCAACCCGCCGGATCCGGCCAGCCGCCGGTTGGTGGCCACCCCGGCGGCCGAGACCATGTGGTCGAGCAGGATGGTCGAGCCCGGATGGAGGAGACGGGCCAGGTGCACGTCGAAATGGCCCAGATAGCCGACCAGCACGGCGTCGGGACGCCCGCGCCGACGGCGACGCATCGACTCGGCGACGAGGCCGCTCCAGCAGGTCAGCAGGCGCAGCACGAGCAGCGGCAGACGCCACGGTTGTCGCAGGATCGCCACCCTCGCCGCGGTGTCCAGGCCGAGCGGCCGGTTGACCTCGGTGACCTCCGCGCCACAGGCGCGTAAGCCCTCGATGAGTACCGCGACCCGCGGATGGGAGGCCACGTCGTAGGTGCCGAAGGCGACGATGTGCATCACCTCAACGTTAGGGTCGTGATCAAGGAAAGATCGAGCAGCACACCCCGCATCTGAGATGTCGGCACCCGAAAAGTGCTGCCAAGGAGGACCCGTGGGCCGAGGTTGGACGAAGGCGGTGCCGCTCAAGGCGGTGGTCGTCGCGATCGTCGTCCTGGTGGCGGCGTACGCGATCCACCGCAACTGGAACGCGCTCGTGCGGGGCTTCGAGGAGCTGCCGCTGTGGGTGCTCGGGGTCGCCTTCCTGCTGACCGTGCTCGCCCAGGGCGTCGCTCTGTTGATGTGGCGGGTGGTGCTGGCCGATCTCGGCTCGCCGCTGCCGCTGGTGCCCGCGGCCAGGATCTTCTACGTCAGCCAGCTGGGGAAGTACCTGCCCGGCTCGGTGTGGACGATCGTCGGCCAGATGGAGCTCGCCCGCGCCGAGCGGGTGCCGCGGCGTACGTCCCTGACCCAGGGTGTTCTCGTGCTGGCGATCGCGGTCGGCGCCGGGGTGATGGTCTCGGTGCTGCTGATGCCGTTCCTCGGACAGGAGACGTTCGCGCGCTACTGGTGGGCGGTCCTGCTCCTGCCGCTGATCCTGGTCGCACTGCATCCGCCGGTCTTCGCGAAGGTGGCCGACACCGGGCTGCGGCTGGTGCGGCGCGAGCCGCTCGAGGTGCTGCCGACCTGGCGGGGGATCGGCACGGCGCTGGCGCTGCAGGGCGTGGTCTGGCTCCTGCTAGGCCTCCAGATCTGGGTGGTCGTGGTCGGCCTGGGCGGCGACCCGCTGCCCTCGTTGCTGGCCAGCGTCGGCGGTTATGCGCTCGGGTTCAGCCTGGGCATGGCCGCGATCGGGCTCCCGGCCGGCGCCGGGCTGCGCGAGGCCGTCCTGGTCGTGGCCCTCTCCGGCGTACTCTCGCCCGGGCTGGCGCTGCTCGTCGCCCTGCTGGCCCGTGGGATCGCCGTGCTGGCCGACGTCGTCGTCGCCCTCGTCGCCGCCTTCCTGACCCGTCGTGCCGGCGACCTTCCAACACCTGCCCCAACATCCGCCCCGTCACCAGCCAACGAACCACTCGGGAGACGTCTGTGCCCACCGCACGGCCCACCGCACCACAGCTCTGGACCGCCGGCCTGATCGCCAACCTCATCACCTGCGCCGGCGTGTGTGCCGGCTATGCGCTCTCCTCGCCGCTCTACGGCACCAAGGACGAGGTGGCCCATGTCGACCACGCCTACCAGCTCTGGCACGGCACCCTGATCAGCATCGGCGACCCGATGCGGATGCCGCAGATCTGGGGCTACACGCTGCCCTTCGACTGGACCGGCCAGCATCCACCGCTCTTCTATCTGCTGCTGGCCCCCGTGGTCGGTCCGCTCACCGATGCCGGCCACCTGCTCGCCGCCGGGATGGCAGCCCGCGGCATCGCCCTCGTGATCACCTGCCTGGTCGTGGCCGCGGTGATGTGGACGACGCGCCAGATCGTGCCCAGTCGCCCCGAGGTGTCGGTCGCGGCCGGCTTGGTCACCGCGCTCAGCCCGGCCCTGACCAGGCTCGGCGGCGTGGTCTTCAACGACAACCTGTTCGTGCTGTGGGCCACTCTCCTGGTCGGCCAGACCGTCTGGCTGCTTCGCCACGGAGCCCGGACCGGCGGGCTGGTGCTCTTCGGTCTCTACGCCGCGGCTGCCCTCGGCACCCGGCTCCCCGGCGTCGTCTTCATCGGCCTGTGCGCGACGACCCTCGGCCTGGTCTGGCTGTTCGGCCCGCGCCGCGACTGGACGGGCATCCTGCGTCTGGGCGTCGCCGTGCTCCTCGCCGTCGCCGTCAACGCATGGTTCTACATCCGCAACTTCCGTGCCACCGGCAACTGGTCCGGCATGCAGACCGACCTCGTCGGCAAGCCCGGCGGCCCCCTGCAGGAACGGGAGGTACGCCCCGTGCTCGACGTCGCCACCGACCCGGACATCTGGCGCCAGCTGCTGATCCCGCCGGCGCTCCAGGAGCACGTCACCATCGGCGCCGTGCTCACCCTCGCCCCGCTCGTGCTCGGGCTGGTCGTCGGCCTCCGTGCTTTCTCCCGGACGCGGCGGGAGACCGTCCGGGTGGCGACGGCGCTGCTGCTGCTCGCCCTGACCGTGGTCGTCGTCGGGATCCAGCTCAACTACGCGGCCGGTGGCGGGGGAGCGTACT
The DNA here is from genome assembly GCF_040300245.1 of Nocardioides sp. NPDC000445. Lineage (NCBI taxonomy): Bacteria > Bacillati > Actinomycetota > Actinomycetes > Propionibacteriales > Nocardioidaceae > Nocardioides > Nocardioides sp. NPDC000445. Next base: position 20,637 of record NZ_JBEPDH010000020.1, read on the forward strand.
GGCGCTATCTGATCCCGCTCACCGTCGTGACCAGCCTGCTCACCGCGCTCGGGCTCACCGTCACGCCGCGCTTTGCGGGGCCGGCGGTCGCGGTCTGGGCCGCGGCGTCGTTCGCGGTCTTCGCCGCCCACATCGCTCCGCCGAACCCGGCCGGCGGCGACCTGGCCACCGCACCGGTCTTCCAGTCGGCGGCCTGGGTCGCGACGGGCGTCGCCGGTGTCGCGTGCGTGGCCGGTGTGGTGACCGTCCTTTTGGTCGCCGTCGTCCGGTCCCGGTAAGATCTCATCTGATCTGCCTGCCCTCATCCGGAAGTGAAACATGACTGCCCTGGACCCGAGAGCGCCGCTCGTGCTCGATACACGCGAGCTCGGCCGCCGCCCGGGGTCCGAGCGTCACGTGGAGCTGACGGTGCCGGCGCCGGCGGATCTTGGTATCGAAGTCCTCTCTGTCCCCGAGGGTTCGCCGGTCGAGTTCGACCTGCGGCTCGAGGCGGTCATGGAGGGTGTGCTGGTCACGGGGACGGCTTTCGCTGTCCTCGAGGGCGAGTGCGTGCGGTGCCTGGAGCCGATCGAGGACGAAGCCGAGGTCGACATCCAGGAGCTGTACGTCTACGACGACTCTCGTGACGGCCAGGCGCCTGATGAGGACGACGAGACCAGCCGGACCGAGGGCGATCTGATCGACCTCGAGCCGGTGCTCAGGGATGCGGTGGTGCTCGCACTGCCGTTCCAGCCGATGTGCCAGGACGACTGTCCGGGACTGTGCCCCGAGTGTGGGGCGCGGCTCGCGGACGATCCCGGGCACGACCACGGCGACAAGGTCGACCCGCGCTGGGCGGGGCTGGCTTCGCTGAAAGATGAGCCCAGCAACTAGAGTTCGCCAGTAACTAGGCTTCAGTAGCCGGTCGAGATCCGACCGGCCGAATAAGAGGAGAAAACAGTGGCTGTCCCGAAGCGGAAGATGTCGCGCAGCAACACCCGCCACCGCCGCTCGGCCTGGAAGGCCGTTGCGCCGACCCTGGTGACGTGCGCGAACCCCGCCTGCGGCGCCAAGCACATCCCGCACCGTGCGTGCGGCGAGTGCGGCCAGTACGGCGCTCGCGCCGAGCGTCGCCAGGTCCTCTGATCTGACACGCGGTTAGTCTCCTGACCAACTACGCCGAGCTTCGCAAAGCGCTCGGGGATCCGATCCTGGACCCCGAGCTGCTTGAGCGTTCGCTGACACACCGGTCCTACGCCTACGAGAACGGTGGCCTGCCCACCAACGAGCGCCTGGAGTTCCTGGGCGACTCGGTGCTCGGCGTCGTGGTCACCGAGACCCTCTATCGCACCCACCCAGACCTGCCCGAGGGCAAGCTGGCCAAGCTGCGGGCGGCAGTTGTGAACGCCCGCGCCCTGGCCGAGGTCGGTCAGGCCATCGGCCTCGGCCAGCACATCAAGCTGGGCCGTGGCGAGGAGGCCACCGGTGGGCGCGAGAAGGCGTCGATCGTCTCCGACACCGTGGAAGCGGTGATCGGAGCGGTCCACCTCTCCGGTGGCATCGAGGTCTCCACCGTCCTCGTCCACCGACTCTTCGACCCCCTCATCGAGGCGGCCTCCGACCTCGGTGCCGGGCTCGACTGGAAGACCTCGCTGCAGGAGCTCGCCGCCGAGCGTGCCCTCGGTGTGCCCGAGTACGTCATCACCGACGAGGGCCCCGACCACATGAAGACCTTCACCGCGAAGGTCCGGGTCGGCGAGCAGCTCTACGGCAACGGCGTCGGCCGCTCCAAGAAGGAGGCCGAGCAGGCCGCCGCGGAGACGGCCTACGGCGAGATCCAGGCCTCCGCTTCCTCCTCGGCCTGAGGTCGGTCGTTGCCTGAGCTCCCCGAGGTCGAGGTCGTACGCGCCGGCCTCGAGCGCCACGTACTCGGCGCGAGGATCCTCGCCGTCGAGGTCCTGCACCCCAGGCCCGTACGCCGCCACCTCGCCGGAGCCTCGGCCTTCGCCGAGGAGCTGAGGGGCCGCGTGCTCGTCGGCGCCCGCCGCCGCGGCAAGTACCTGTGGCTGCCGCTGGACTCCGGTGACGCCCTCATGGCCCACCTCGGGATGAGCGGCCAGATCCTCGTCCAGCCGCCGGAGTCGCCCGACGAACGGCACCTGCGAGTCCGCATCCGCCTCGAAGGAGCCGCGGAGGGTCGCGAGCTCCGCTTCGTCGACCAGCGCATGTTCGGCGGCCTCTCGATCAGCCCCGGGGGAGCCGAGCTTCCGCCCGAGATCGTCCACATCGCCCCCGACCCGCTCGAGGCCGCCTTCGACGCGGAGGCGGTCGTCCGGCGGGTCCGGCGATCGGCCAGCGGCATCAAGCGGATCCTGCTCAACCAGACCGTGATCAGCGGCGTCGGCAACATCTACGCCGACGAGGCACTCTGGCGCGCCAAGCTGCACGGTGAACGCCCGGGGGACCGGCTGACCGGCCCGAAGGTGCGCGAGCTGCTCGGCCACGTACGCGACGTGATGACCGAGGCGCTGGCCCAGGGCGGCACCTCCTTCGACGCGCTCTACGTCAACGTGAACGGCGAGTCGGGCTACTTCGAGCGGTCGCTCGCGGCGTACGGACGTGAGGGCGAGCCCTGCGACCGGTGCGGTGCCCCGATGCGCCGCACCGCCTTCATGAACCGCTCCTCCTACTTCTGCCCCACCTGCCAGCCGGCACCTCGAGCCCGGCGAATCCCGGGGTAGATAGTCCATCTGGACTATTCCTCACGGCCCCTTCGGGTCACCCGAATGTTGCGGCCGCGTGACAGTTCCGACGATCCTCAGCGTTGGTTAAGGAAACCGGATTCCAGTGGGTTAATCTCTGGTGCGTTCGTCCTGGGTTCAGCAGACGAGCACCGCCTTGTTCGGGAGGGCGGCATAAGCCGGGTGGCGACGTGGTCATCCGGATCTCGGGGAAGACAAACCACGGCCCACCCCTACCGGCACAGGCGTGCACCACACTCCATGCCAGCGGTTGGTCAACAGCTCGACAAGGACAACAGGTGGCTCCCCACAAGCTCCCGGAAGGACGCCCGACTGTGAGAGTTGCTCGGGGGTGACCGGCTGGAGGAAGCTGAGCGAAGCCGGCGTCCGTCGGGTGAGGGACCTGGCGGGGTTCAGGCCTACGCTCAGTGTGGTCGTACCGGTCTACAACGTGGCGGAGTACGTCGAGAAGAGCCTGCGCAGCATCCTGGACCAGCCGCGAAGCGAGATCTCCAAGCTCGAGGTGATCGTCGTCGACGACGGCTCGACGGACGGGTCGGCGCAGATCCTGCGGCGGCTTGCCGATGAGGAAGCCTGCGTCACCGTCATCACCCAGCCGAACTCAGGGGTGTCGCGAGCGCGTCACACCGGCATCGACGCGTCAACCGGCGAGCTGCTGACGTTCGTCGACCCTGACGACACCCTGCCGCGCGATGCATGGTCGGCGATGGTGCGGTCGTTGCGGCGTACGGGCTCGGACTTCGCGGTCGGTGCGGCGGAGCGGGTCGCGGTCGAAGACGGGGTGGAACGCAGGTTCATGACGCCGCTGATGCGCCGCAACCACGCCGAGGAACGGCTCAGGTGCCGGATCGAGGACGCGCCGCTGATGCTCGCCGACATCTTCGTGTGGAACAAGATCTTCCGGCGGTCGTTCTGGACGGAGAACGCGATCGCCTTCCCCGAGCGCACTCGCTACCAGGACCAGGTCGCACTCACCCAGGTGTTCCTCGCCGCGGACTCCTTCGACGTCATGACGGAGATCGTCTACGACTGGCAGGTCCGCTCCGACCGGTCCTCGGCGACGCAGAAGCGGGCACAGATCGCGAACCTCGTCGAGCGGATCGACACCAAGCGCCAGACCATCGACCTCGTACGCGCCGGCGGCTCGGCGACGCTGATGGAGACCCTGCTCGTCGAGGTACTGCCGATCGACATGTGGGAGCACTTCCGCGCGGCGGTCCACCCCGACACCGAGGACCCGAGCCGCTACTGGAAGCTGCTGCGCGGCGCCGTGCTGGAGTTCTGGTACGACGCCGGGGTGCCGTTCGAGCACACGGCCGTTCCACGTGCTCAACGGCTGATGGCGTGGCTGGTCGCCCAGGACCGCGCCAAGGACCTCACCGCGCTGATCGCGATGATCGACAGGTATGGCGCGCGAGCGGCTTTTCGGCAACATCCGTGGCGCAACGATCCGGCGCTTCCCCCGGATCTGGGCAACATCGAGGAAGTCGGTGGGAGTGCCCTGCTGACGCGGCAACCAATGCGTGGATAGGCTCGGCCCCGTGCGAGAACGTTTCCGGTTGACCCCAGGCGGTCGTTACCCCCACGAGCCTTGGTTCCACATCGGTTCATTGGGGGTGACCACGACGTGGCTCGTGGTCTTCGCGAGCATCGTCGGGCTGATCCTCTTCGCCGTGATGGGCGGCCAGGGTGTGCTGGCCGGGCTCGCCCTGATCCAGCCCAACCTCGCCGAGCTCAAGCTGTGGACGCTGTTCACCTGGCCCTTCGCCTACCCGCAGTTCAGCATCTTCGACGTCCTGGCGATCTTCTTCTTCTGGTACTTCGGCTCCGACCTCGAGCGCAACGAGCTCGGCCGGGTCCGGTTCGCCTGGATGCTGGTGGCGTTCACGGCGGTGCTCTCGTTCCTGACCGTCGTCTTCGGTGCGGTGCTGGACCCGTCCTACCTCCTCGCCGGTCTCGGGATGCTGGAGATGATGGTGGTGCTGCTGTGGATCGCGCAGTGGCCCGACCGGATGTTCATGTTCAACATCCCGGCCTGGCTCTTCGGCGTGATCCTCGTCGGCATCCAGCTGATCCAGTACCTCGGCTACCGCAGCTGGGTGATGCTGCTCGTCTTCGTCGTCGGCCTCGTCGTCAACGCCTTCGTGGCGCGCCAGTTCGGCCTGCTCGACCGGTTCGCCTGGATCCCGCAGGTGGCCGGCGGTCCCGGCCAGCCGAAGCCGGCCAAGCCCGCCAAGGCCAAGAAGCGCAAGTCGGGCCCGACCGTCGTCACCGGTCCCTGGGAGTCCTCGACCGTCTCCAAGGACGACCAGCGGATGGACGAGCTCCTCGAGAAGATCCACGCCGAGGGCGCCGACTCGCTGACCAGCAAGGAGAAGAAGGAGCTCATGCAGCTGCGTGAGCGCCGACGCCGCGGCTGAGTCGAAATGAGCCGAAGTTGAGTGCGATCCACTCAAGTTCAGGCCGTATTCGCGGGGAATGCATGGTCGGAGGTCCCGGCTTTGGACGCGTGACGTTGACGCTTGTCGATAACGGTGTCACCCTTGTAGACGGCCCGGTATCGCGGGAACTTCTAGTGATTCCAACGAAGGAAACGTATTCATGGCGAAGGCGCTGATCGGTTACATGAGCAGCGACCTGCGGACTCCCGCCCACCTCACAGCCGAGAATGCTCGGCTTCGTGCGCGTGTGCGTGAGCTCGAGGATCTCGTTCTCACTCTGAAGACGGAGAACGACGCTCTGGTAGCGGCTCACACTGCTGACCTGGACACCTCGATGCAGGAGATGCAGCCCGCCTGACCTGCGGGCAACTCAGCAACACCACGAGCGAGTGCTATTTCTGCTTCAGGCTGGCCTCGTTCAGGGGGAACCGACTCTGGTGACAGGGTCGGTTTCGACCTTTTCGGGCTGAGTACACACTGGGCGGAGCGACCCCCGAAATTCACCCTTCAGGTGGCGGGGGACAACCGACTTGGTTAAGATCACGCGGTTCGCCGCGGACGGCGGGCATCCGCATCCTCCCCCACAGGAGCTCCTCCCTTGTACTCGTTGTGTCATGCCCTGGACTCGGCGCGCGCGCTGCTGCCACCAGAAGCCGCACGATGAAGGGACGTCCCGGCCCGCGAGTCGACATCCAGGCGCTGCGGGCCCTCGCGGTGTCGCTCGTCGTCGTCTACCACTTCTGGCCGCACCGGCTCACCGGCGGCTACATCGGCGTCGACGTCTTCTTCGTCATCTCGGGATTCCTGATCACCACGCACCTGTTGGACCACGTCCCGTCGTCGCTGCGTGACCTCGCTGAGTTCTGGGGGAGGCGGATCCGACGGCTGCTCCCGGCCGCGCTGAGCGTGATCGTGGTGACGCTGGCGGCCACATGGTGGATCGCTCCGGCGACGCTGTGGGACGGTACGGCCCGGCAGGCGGTCGCCTCCGCCATCTACGTGCAGAACTGGTTCCTCGCGGGGGAGGCGGTGGACTATCTCGCTGCCGACAACGCTGCCACGCCGGTGCAGCACTACTGGTCGCTCTCGGTCGAGGAGCAGTTCTACCTTCTCTGGCCCGTGCTCCTGCTCGCCGTCGGCGTGGTCGCCCGCCGCCGCGGGATCTCGGCACGCCGCGTCGCAGGCGTCGCCGTGGCGCTCCTCGTGGCCGGCTCGCTGCTCTGCTCGGTCCTGATCACCGACGCCTCTGCCTACTTCGTGACCCAGACACGGGTCTGGGAGCTGGGTCTGGGCGGCCTGGTCGCGGCCGCCGCACCGCGCCTGGGCCGATTGCCGGACTTCGCGCGTTTGGCGCTGGTCTGGAGCGGACTGGGGCTGGTGGCGTACGCCTCGGTGGTCTTCGACCACGCCACCGTGTTCCCCGGCGTCGCTGCACTGGTCCCGGTCGTCGGAGCCGCTCTGGTCATCGCCGCCGACGTACGCCGCGGGAGGCTGTCTCCGCTGTGGCTGATGGCAAGGCGTCCGTTACAGGTGCTAGGCGATCTGTCCTACTCGATCTATCTGTGGCATTGGCCGATGGTCGTCCTGCTGCCCTACGCGCTGGACGGCCCGGTTCCGGGCGTGGTCAAGCTCTTCGGCCTGTGTGCTGTCGTTCTGGCCGCGTGGGCGACCAAGACCTACGTGGAAGACCCGCTGCGCGGGCGGCGGCCGCTCGGTCTTCCACTGCGCCGCAGTTTCGCGTTCGCACTGGCCGGAGCACTGGTCATCGGCACCTGCGGGTTCGCGCTCCACCGCGAGTCCGAGGCGCAGGCCCGGCAGACGGCGGCACCCTCGTCCGCCGAGGACCCGTGTTATGCCGCGGCTGCGCTGTCCCAGGCGTCATGCGCCCCGCACGGCTCGGGAGAGCTCTACCTGCCGCCGCTGGCCGCGGTCGACGACAAGTCTCGACTCTTCGAGAATGGGTGCGTCCTCGAGATGGACGACACGTCCCGGCGTACCTGCACCTTCGGCAGCGATGCACCCGACGCGACTCCGGTCGCGTTGGTGGGCAACTCGCATGCCGCGATGTGGGCACCGGCGCTCGAGGTCGTCGCGCGGGAGCGCAACTGGCAGGTCACGGCCTACCTGATGTACGAGTGCTACACCGTCGACCGGCCGGTTGAGCTGCCCGACCAGGCGGCGACGAAAGCGTGCGCCGACTGGAACAGCTACGTCATCAACCGGGTCGCCCGTGGTCCGGAACGGCTGGTGGTGGTCAGCAACCGCTATTACCGCACCATGGCCGCCGCCGACGGCGATCGCGGCGAGAGCCTCGAGCTGGCCCGTAAGGCGTCCGGCCGGGTGCTGAAGCGTTGGGTGGCCGCAGACAAGAAGGTACTGGTGATCGAGGACCCGCCCACGCCGCCGACGCCGAACACGCCGACCTGCGTCGCTGCCAACCCGCGTGATCTCGGCGAGTGCGACGGGAGCGTGAAGCAGACCGCCTCACCGGACCCGATGGCGGCCGTCGCCCGCACCTCACCCCTGGACGGTGTCGAGGTGCTCGACACCACCACCGACTTCTGCCGTGACGGCAGGTGCTACGCGACGATCGGCGGGGTGGTGGCCTATTACGACCGCTCGCACGTGACCGCGACATACGTGAAGAGCCTGACCGGCCGCCTCGACGCGGCCACGACGGCAGCCCTAGGAAATTGAAGGACCCATGCCCACACACCCCGTGACAAGTGCACCAGCCGAACCCCGTGAGGACGAGGTGTTGGCGAGCACCGAGGACGTACGGACCTATCTCGCGCAGCTGCCGCGGCCGGCCCGCCAGGTGTCCATCGTGGTCGCCGACGTGGATCTGGTCCGCGTCCTGACGCTCGCCGACCCGGAGGTCACCGCGCAACGGTTCGCGATGCGGATCGAGCGGTGGGAGTCCCCGCACAGTCGGTGGAACGGCCGCCTCGGCTGGGCGCCGGGAGTGATCCGCCACGAGGTGCGCTATCCGCGCAACGGCGTCGGCACCGCCGAGGTCGAGATCGTGCTGCGCGAGCCGATCCCGCTCGCCTCGATCGTTCGCGCCGTCTACCCGCTCTTCGCGGTCACGCGCGGGCAGCACGGCTACGGGTACGTCGAGCTCGGCACCGACGCGCTTGCGCCCGCCGGGCTCGGGCTGCTGCCCATGCCGGCGGCACCGGGCATCCCGGAGCTGCCGGTCGACCACCTCAGCGGCGTCGGCCTGAGCCTCGCCGACATCGGCCTGGTCAGCGACCCCTCGCGGCTGGCGGAGCTGACCGCGGTCAAGGACGACCCGGCGAACACGGTCTTCCGGCACCCACTGGCCGTCGACGCCACGACCGGACACCTAGTCGTCTCCGACCGTGGCATCGCGCCGTTGGTCGACCTCAACGTGCACAACCCCGTCGGGCGGTTCCAGGGTTGGTACGACCCCGACGGATGGCTGACGGCGACCCTCGCCTCCGGGCAGCTGCGGCTCGAGCCGACTGCTGTCTCGAGCCCCGCGGCGACGGGGTTCGCTCAGGCGCTGACGGAGCCGCTGCGCGCCGCGGACGTGCGCAGCCTGCGCCGGATCGAGTCGGTGGATCTGTCCGGGCTCGAGGTCACCGACGCCGGCGAGGAGCGTGCGGTCTACCGCCGGCTGGCCGAGCTGGCGGCCACCGGCGTCATCCTGCACTCGCTCCCCGCCGCGATGCGGCTCGCCGAGGACGTACTCGGTAAGGAATTGGCTGCGATGCTGCGCCTGCCGCACCGACCGAGCAGCGGCCTGGTGCGCGAGCTGCGGTCGGTGCCCCAGAGACGCGAGGCGATGGAGCGTTTCGGCGGCTTCTTCGAGCTCGCCGGCCACGCCCAGGAGCACGGGCACCGGCTGCTCCCCAAGGTCAGCGCGGTCCTCTCCACAATGCGGCCGGGCCGCGTCGCCGGGGTGATCGAGGCACTCGCCGCGCAGCGTTATCCGCACCTGGAGATCATCGTTGCCGTCCACGGTGCCGAGGGGCCGCTCCCGCCGCGGCTCGAGAAGGTCATCGCAGCGACCGGCGCGATCGTCACCCGCCACGAGAAGGAGAAGGCGTTCGGTTCCGTCCTGGCCGACGCTGCGCGAGCGGCCTCGGGAGACCTGGTCGTGAAGATCGACGACGACGATATCTACGGCCCGCAGGTGATCGGCGACCTGGTGCTCGCCTACCTCTACTCCGGCGCCGACATGGTCGGGAAGACGACCGAGTACCTCTACCTCGAGGCGCTCGACCACACCGTCCACCGCACCTTCGCGACCGAGGCGTACCACTACCAGCTTGCCGGCGGCGCGATGATGCTCTCCACCGGCATGCTCAACGAGATCGGTGGGTGGCGGCCCACGCCCAACTCGACCGACCGATCGGTGCTGATCCGGGCTGGGAACGCTGGTGCGATCGGTTATCGCACCCACGGGCTCGGCTACGTCTACATCCGTCACGCCGACGGACACACCTGGCTGCGGGACGACTCCAGCCTGGTCGCCGGCTCCTACGAACAGTGGCCACGCTTCATGCCCGAGATCGTCGAAGGCTGAGCGCTCAAGCGCTCAGCCGTCCAGAACCCCTAGCGAAACCCTCACAGAAGGCCCAGAAAGACTCCATGCCGAAGTCATTGACCCCCAACCCTGCGCTCAGAGACGTCGTCTTCAAGAACCAATGGCGCGACGTGTTCGACGGCACCGTCCCGGACGGCTGGGAGCCGACGCTGAAGGTCTCGGTGGTCACCGCCGCCTTCAACTCCAAGACCCTCGATCTCACCCTCGCCTCGCTCGCGGCGCAGGACTATCCGGAGGAACTCCTCGAGGTCATCGTCATCGACGACGGCAGTGAGCCGGCGGTCGAGATCGGGACGTACGCTCCGAAGAACACGCGACTGATCCGAGTCCACGAGGAACTCGGCGAGGGCTGGGGACGCTCCAACGCGCTGCAAATCGGCATCGAGGCCTCCGACGGCGACATCATCTACTGGGTCGACTCGGACATGATCCTCTTCTCCGACAACGTGCGTGAGCACGCGAAGTGGGCGCACTTCATCCCCGAGGCCGCGACCATCGGCCACAAGGGGTTCGTCGAGGAGTGGGACTTCACTCCCGAGCAGGTCTTCAAGGAGGTCAGGTCCGGCGAGATCCGCAAGCACCACGACTTGGAGACCCTGCACCGGCACTGGTCGCTGGACATCTACGAGGAGACCGACGACCTCAACACCAGCGGTGGTCGCAACTACTCCACGCACATGGGGGCGTGCGCGACGGTTACCCGCTCGGTCTACGAGCAGACCTTCGGGCAGCGTCCTGAGCTGAAGCTCGGAGACGACACCGAGATCGCCTACCAGATCTGGCAGCGGGGCGCGGTCTTCATTCCGGTGCAGTCGGCCCAGACCTATCACCTGGGTCGTGCGACGGTGCAGGACAAGGGCCGCGAGGTCGCCCACTTCAACGACGTCCACTTCGCGCAGCGGATGCCGATCCCGCGCTACCGGCGTGCCGCGACGAACCGGCAGTGGGAGGTGCCGTTCGTCACCGCGGTGGTGAAGGTCGATGTCGAAACCGCCGAGGTCGCCCGGCGCTGCGTCGACATGCTGCTCAACCAGACCGAGTCCGACCTGCAGGTGCTGCTTGTCGGTCCCTGGTCGAAGCTGGAGACCGGGCGGCGTCGGGTGCTCGCCGACGTGGCGGTCGAGCTTCACCTGCTCCAAGAGTGGTATCGGTGCGAGGGCCGCGTCACGATGGTCGAGGACGACCCCGACGACGTCTTCCCCTCGCCCTACCGCCTCGACGTACCGGTCACCCTCGGACTGGGACCCAGCGCACTGAACGAGATCATGCGGGACGTCTACGGCAACGACCTCGGCGTGGTGAACTACTTCCCGCCCGAGGGTGTCGAGCAGTCCGAGGTCCTCACGATCAGGCCGACCCAGGCCTACAGCCGGGCGTTGCGATACGCCTCCGAGACGGTCAGCCCCATCGAGGCTCTCGACGCCGTGTGGGGGGTCGAGTGGCGATCCAGCAAGGAGCTCGGTCTCATCGACCTTCGCACGGCCGAACCGGTCAAGAAGATCACCCGTGGGGACAGTGACCTGGCCATGGCCGATCTGCGGGAACAGCTGGCGATGGCACGCCAGCGGATCGAGAACATCAGGAACCGGGCACATGCCAACCGGAAGCGCGCTGAGGTCGCGGAGGCGCGTGCCGAAGCGCTGGGCATCAAGCGCCGCGTCCGCAGCAAGGTCGGGCGGGTTGCGCGCGGTCTGCGGCGTTCATGAACGGCATCACCGAGGAGCAGATCCAAGGGCTCGTCGAGGCCAGAGACGTCGCAGGAGCCGTAGCCGCGCTCGAGGAGTGGCGCCAGCAGAGCGGGCGGAGTCCTGACGAGGGGCTGTTGATCGCCGCCGAGGCCCTGCAGCATGGCGCCGGTCGTCTCGTTGCTGACCGTCTGGTCCGTCTGGACGGGACCTTTGACGGGAGCAGGTTCAACGCCGTCGTGCGCTTCCTCAGCTTCTACGGGCTGCAGGATCTGGCGGTCGGAGTGGTTGGCGAGGTGGAGCAGCTCGGGTTGCTCCCCAGCGGCGACCAGCGGTTGGAGAGCGCAAAGAGCGTCATCGACGGCGTGCGGCGCCAATTCGAGGAGTTCACCAAGCACGTCGACAGCGGGGCGTACGAGCTCGTCCGACTCACTGAAGCGCGCGAGTTCGAGCGCCGTCCGATGCCAGATCACCTACCGCTCGACAGCGACGCAGACCTGGTCTGCTTCCAGACCGGGTCGAAGCTTGCGGACCAGCCGTCCACGTTCGACCAAGACTTCGCCGAGCTGCCGGTCGACCAGCGCGAGGCGCTGCTGGCGGCTGGGTTCGACCGCGGACACACCGAGACCGACGTCGAGCGGGTCTTCCTCGCCCGAGACGTGCGTTTCTGCATCAGCAACGAGGATGTCGCCACGGCCTTCACCGGGCAGCGCCGTACCCGCGTGATCCGCGCCTCCCGGTACGCCAAGGCGAGCAGCCTCAACGTCGCCGCGCCCATCACCGACCAGATCTCTGCTGCGTACGTCTTGCCGTTCGCGCACAACTACGTGAACTACTACCACGCGATCGCTGAGACGGCGGCTGGCCTGCGGAGCGTCCACAGGGTTCCCGACCATGTCCCGATCGTCTACGTCGAGGACCGCTTCGGTGTCCTGCCCTTCGTCTTCGAGCGGCTCGGGCTCGATCCGTCCCGCCTGGTCGCGGCCAAGGATCTCGAGAGCACCCTCGTCGCTTGTGCCTACTGGCCGGACCCACCGCCGTTCCTGTGGGCCCGCTGGGTCTATGACTTCTTCGGCGCTCTGGGGTCGGGCGACATCGACCGGCGCTACCGCCGCGTCTACCTCTCCCGGGCTCGGTCGGTACGCTCGTTCGACAACGAGGCCGACGTCGAGAGCACCCTCGCCCGCCTCGGCTACCAGATCGTCTACGCCGAAGACCTGGACATAGCCGAGCAGGCACATGTTTTCGGCGCCGCCGACGTCATCGTCGCCCCACATGGTGCCGGCCTCACCAACCTGGTCTTCTCCCGCTCCGGCACCCGGCTCGTGGAGCTCTTTCCCTCGACGTTCGTGAAACCCAACTTCTATCTCAGATCCAAGCACCTCGGGGTCGACTATCGGGCCATGGTCGTATCCGACAACACCGTCGACCTGAGCCTTCTCCTCCAGCTCGTCGGGAGTGTGGATCGGCCGTGGGCCCCGGGCTGGTTGGCTGCCTGGCGCTGAAGGCCGGTGGACGACGGTTGAGCCGTGATGTATCGATCTCGACAGGCTCGATCTCGAGGTCCCCAGATCGACGGACCCGGCGGGTTATCCTCGACCCGCTGGGGTTCCCCTGAGCAGCGGCGATTAGATTTGCTGGCTCACCTCAGCCACGCTGATGTGTTGCGAACTGTGTACGACCACGTGGTCCTGAGCCGGGGGAGAAGCCGATGTACCTCAAGCGTCTGACGCTGAAGGGTTTCAAGTCGTTCGCCTCCGCGACGACCCTCGAGCTCGAACCGGGGATCACCTGCATCGTCGGCCCCAACGGCTCGGGCAAGTCCAACGTGGTCGACGCGCTCGCCTGGGTCATGGGTGAGCAGGGCGCCAAGAGCCTGCGCGGCGGCAAGATGGAGGACGTCATCTTCGCCGGTACGGCCGGCCGTGCCCCGCTGGGCCGCGCCGAGGTCTCGCTGACGATCGACAACACCGACGGCGCGCTGCCGATCGAGTACGCCGAGGTCACCATCTCGCGCACGATGTTCCGCAACGGCGGCTCGGAGTACGCCATCAACGGCAGCCCGTGCCGGCTGCTCGACGTCCAGGACCTGCTCAGTGACTCCGGCATCGGCCGCGAGATGCACGTCATCGTCGGCCAGGGCCAGCTCGACACGATCCTGCGGGCGACGCCGGAGGACCGCCGCGGCTTCATCGAGGAGGCGGCCGGCGTCCTCAAGCACCGCAAGCGCAAGGAGAAGGCGCTGCGCAAGCTCGACTCCACGCAGGTCAACCTGGACCGGCTCCAGGACCTGCTCGTCGAGATCCGCCGCCAGCTCAAGCCGCTCGGCCGCCAGGCAGAGGTCGCCCGGCAGGCGCAGACGGTGCAGATGGACGTACGCGACGCCAAGGCCCGCATCTACGCCGACGACCTGGTCACCGCCAAGACCGAGCTCGACAAGGAGCTCGCCGACGAGGGTGCGCTGCTGGCCCGGCGGGCCGAGGTCGAGGAGACCATTGCGGAAGGACGCGAGCAGGAGGCGGTCCTGGAGGCTGCCCTGCGCGAGGACCTGCCGGCGCTGGCCGCCGCGCAGGAGACCTGGTTCGCGCTGAACTCGCTGCGCGAGCGGCTGCGCGGCACCCAGTCACTGGCCTCCGAGCGGGTGCGCAACGCGGCCGGCTCCGAGGACCTGGAGGTGCGCCAGGGGCGCGACCCCGAGGAGCTCGAGGCCCAGGCCGAGGTGGCTCGCGAGCAGGAGGAGACCGCCGACGCCGAGGTCGAGGAGCTTCGCTACTCCCTCGAGGAGGCCGTCGAGTCTCGTAAGGAAGCGGAGGATGCCGCGGCCGAGGAGGAGCGCCGGGTCAAGGGGCTCGAGCGCGCCGCCGCCGACCGTCGCGAGGGGCTGGCCAGGTTGACCGGTCAGGTCAACGCGCTCAAGTCGCGGGCCGCTGCCGCCGACGACGAGGTCGGGCGCCTGACCGCTGCCCGCGAGGAGGCGCTGGCGCGCGCCGAGCGGGCTCAGCGCGACTTCACCGCCCTGGAGACCAAGGTCGCCGGGCTGGACGCGGGGGAGGAGGGCCTCGATGCCGAGCACGAGGCCGCTGCCGCGGCCCTCGAGGACATCGAGGAGCGACTCGCCAAGCTGCAGGCCGAGGCTCAGCAGGCCGACCGGGACCGCTCGACGCTGGCCGCCCGCAAGGACGCCCTGGAGATGGGGCTGAACCGCAAGGACGGTGCCGGCGCGCTGCTCGGCTCCGACCTTCCGGGAGTGCTGGGGTCGGTCGCCTCGCTGCTGGCGGTCCGCTCCGGCTACGAGGCCGCGGTCGCGGCGGCGCTCGGGACCGCGTCGGACGCGGTCGTCGTCGAGTCCGCCGAGCGTGCCGTCGGCGCGATCGAGCATCTCAAGACCGAGGACCTCGGCCGCGCCGGGCTGCTCCTGGGCGGCTCTCCTGAGGAGACCGGCGGCTGGCCGGCGCTGCCGTCCGGTGCCGAGTACGCCCTGGACGTGGTCGAGTGCCAGCCGGTGCTGCGGCCCGCGGTGGCGCGGCTGCTCGACAAGGTCGCGGTGGTCGAGGACCTCGCCACCGCCAAGGCGCTCGCGGCGGAGAATCCCGAGGTCACCGCGGTGACCCGCGAGGGCGACCTGATCGGCGCCCACTTCGCCTCCGGCGGCTCCTCCAGCGTACCCAGCCTGATCGAGGTGCAGGCCGCGGTCGACGAGGCCACCGCCCAGCTCGCCGAGGCCCACGCGGTCTCCGAGCGGGCCACCTTCGAGACCTCCCGGCTCGAGGCCGAGCGGCTGGCCGCGCAGAAGCGGGTCGACGTGGCGCTGGCCAAGCTGCACGAGTCCGACGCGACCCTGGCCGCCGTGGCCGAGGAGCTCGGCCAGTTCGGCGCGCAGTCGCGTGCGGCTCGCGGCGAGGCCGAGCGGCTGCTGGCCGCCGTCGAGCAGGCGCAGGAGGCGCGTGAGAACGCCGTCGCCGGGCTCGCCGAGCTCGAGGAGCGCCTCGCGATGGCCGAGGAGGACCCCGAGGAGGAGCCCGACGTCAGCGCCCGCGAGGAGTTGGCCCAGGCGGCCCGCGACGCACGACAGCGCGAGATGGACGCGCGGTTGGCGCTGCGTACCTCTGAAGAGCGCGCCCGCGCGCTGGCCGGCCGTGCCGAAGGTCTGCTCCGTGCGGCCCGTCAGGAGCGCGAGCAGCGCGCCAAGGCGGCCGCCCGCCGCGAGCAGATGCGCCGCGAGGGTGAGGCCGCGCGAGCGGTCGGCACCGCGGTGGCGTACGCGCTGGACCGTCTCGAGGTCTCGGTGCAGCAGGCCGCCCGAGTGCGCACCGAGATCGAGGAGTCGCGCGCCGGGCGCGAGCAGGCGCTGCGCGAGTGCCGCTCGCTGCTGCGCAACCTCGGCAAGGAGCTCGAGGAGCTGGTCAACTCCGTCCACCGCGACGAGATGGCCCGCGCTCAGCAGCGGATGCGCATCGAGCAGCTCGAGGAGCGGATCCTCGAGGAGCTCGGTCTGGACGCCGAGGCGATCGTCAAGGACTACGGTCCCGACCAGCTCGTCCCGCAGCACCCTGACGAGGACGGCAACGAGCGCGAGCCGATCCCGTACGTCCGCGCCGAGCAGGCCAAGCGGCTCAAGATCGCCGAGAAGAACCTGCGTGCGCTGGGCAAGGTCAACCCGCTCGCCCTCGAGGAGTTCGCGGCCATGGAGGAGCGTCACAAGTTCCTCACCGAGCAGCTCGAGGACCTCAAGCAGACCCGCAAGGACCTCCTCGACATCGTCAAGGAGGTCGACAACCGCGTCGAGCAGGTCTTCACCGAGGCCTGGGAGGACGTACGCGTCGCCTTCGACCACGTCTTCGCGCGGCTCTTCCCCGGCGGTGAGGGTCGCCTGGTCCTCACTGACCCGGAGAACATGCTCACCACCGGCATCGAGGTCGAGGCGCGGCCGCCGGGCAAGAAGGTCAAGCGGCTCTCGCTGCTCTCCGGTGGCGAGCGGTCCCTGGTGGCGGTCGCGTTCCTGGTGTCCTTGTTCAAGGCGCGGCCGAGCCCGTTCTACATCCTCGACGAGGTCGAGGCCGCGCTCGACGACACCAACCTCGGCCGGCTCCTGGAGATCTACGAGGAGCTGCGCGAGTCCTCACAGCTGCTCGTCATCACCCACCAGAAGCGCACCATGGAGGTCGGCGACGCCCTCTACGGCGTCACCATGCGCGGCGACGGTGTCACCACCGTCATCTCGCAGCGCCTCCGTGACGCCCAGCCTGCCTGAGTGTTCCCATGCGTCGAGCCGCGAGCGACTACGACGCCTGACACTGAAGGGCCGCCCAGCGGCGATTGCGAGACCGTCCTCAACATCGAGGAGGCACGGCTGCACCGATCTCAGCCGGCTGAACGGCATGCTTCCATGAGCGCGTGATACCGAGACACCGCGGCGCACGCGTGCTCACCTCGGCCGCACTCGCCGGGTCAGGGGTCCTTGCCTACCTGGCAGCGTGGCAACGCTGGTCCGGAGTGTGTCCGCGTGGTGGCTTCGACGAACCTGCCTGCCTCGAGCGGCAGGACCACCTCTACGACTACCAGTGGCCGGCCAGCCCGTGGCACCCGGTCGGGGATGCAGCTGAGCTCTACGGGATCTCGGTCCTGTTGCTGGCCGTCGCGGCGCTCGCACTGCCGTTTCTGCTGGCGCCCACCTTTCGTCGCCTCATCCTGTGGCCGCTCGCCGTCATCCCGGCTGCCGCTCTCACCGGCATCGGCGTGCTGGCCTTGGCATCTGGGATCGCGGGCAGGCCGGTCTCGGTTCCGGACTTCTACCTGACGACCCTCATCGTCGTTGACGGCGTGCTGTGGCCCATCGCGCTGATCCTTGCTGCCGTGATCGCAGCGGGTGCGTCGATCCCGACGGGATGGCCCGAGGCTTCCGTGGACCGGCCGTCCATCGCACGGTCCGTGAGCACGGTGGTCACAGCGCTGCTGATCGCCGCGACGACCGTGCTGCCGACATACTTCCTCGTTGGTCCAATCGCTGCGGGCTATGTCTCCCACGACACAGCCCCCTGGTCTGAAGCTCCCGCCGGCGCGCTCCTCGTCCTTGCCGCCATCGTCATGTGGCCGGCGACGACGAGTGTCACGGCCCGGAGGTCGACCCAAAGTGCTCAGCCTGAGACGGCGCGCGTGTCTTGATCGCTGGCTCACCCATGCTCGCGGCTCAGCGCCCGCGGCGGGAGGAGCGGATGGGGCTGCAGGTCGACGCGACGTACGCCGCAGAGTGCGCAACGCACGTAGACGACCCGGCCCTCCGAGGTCTGATGGCTGGACTCGGTGAGCCAGCCGTGGTCGTGGGTGGCGTCCGTGCGCCGGGACTCCTCTGTTGCGCTGTCGGTCATGCTCGTCACTCTGCTGTAATGGTCTTATGCATCTCAACCCTTACGGCGAGTACGCCGTGCTCATGGCCGCCTCGCTCGCCGACGACTGGCCCGAGGACAGGGCCGGCATCGAGGCTCGGACCAGGGAGTTCGGGATGACGATGGACTTCGGCGAGTCTCCGGATGACCACGCGCGCACTCGGCACGTGATCGACGAGTGGCTTCGCGTCGTCGACGAGCCGGAGCCGGGCGAACGGGCGCGGTTGCTCAACGAGCTGATGGCGCAGGCGACCGCCTATCCGAGGCTGACCGATCACGGGCGCGAAGGGTGGCACATCCACTACCGCGACGACACCAACGACTCCCTTCCTGACGTGCTGCGAGCGGTGATCAGCGTGGGCACGGCGCTGCACCTGACCACCCGGGGCATCCATCGGCTGGGCCGGTGCGAAGCGGGGAAGGTGGAGGGGGACCCGTGTTCGGCGGTGGTCGTGGACGTCACCCGCAACGGACGGCAGCGCTATTGCTCGGTCCGCTGTGCCAACCGGGCTGCGGTCCGCCGACATCGCGCCCGGCACTCCATGACTGCCTCCTGATCGACGTACTGAGGTCGAGCCGCTGACGGCTGGGGCGAACGAGAGGCACACTGGCCACATGATGTACGTGCCAGACGGGGGCCGTCCTGAGCTGCGAGTGCGCCTCGCCGCCGAGACCGCCAGCGTGCCGGGCGCGCGCAGATTCGTCACCGACGGTCTCGTGGAGTGGGGCCGTGATCATCTTGTCGACGATGCTGCCCTGTGTATCACCGAGATGGCGGCGAACTCGGCCCTGCACAGCGGCAGCCCCTACATGCATATCCGTCTGCGTGACCTGGAACCGGCCGTACGGCTCAGCGTCGAGGACGACGGCGCGTTGGTCCCGCTCCCCGCCGTGGCCCCGCCCCCGGTCGAAAGCCAGGGCACCACGGGACGCGGCTTGGTCATCGTGTCGGTGCTGGCGGAGTCGTGGGGGATCGAGGAGCGTGCCGACGGGCGGCGCATCTGGGCCGAGCTCGCCGGCGACGGCGTCGAGCACGACGTACGGCCTCCCGCCGTGGAGTTCGGCGAGCAGGCGCTGCTGGAGCCGGCCGCCCTTCCCGCGGACTGGGTCACCGTGCGGCTTCCCGCCTGCCCGGTGCAGCTGGGGCTTCAGATCGACCAGCGGCTCGACGATCTGGTCCGTGAGCTCCAGCTCATCGACTCCGAGGACGGCCCGACCCCGCCGCGCGAGCTCGGCGAGCTGATCGAGCGGCTGGTGACCCGGCCGGCCTTCGCGCGGCACATGGGTCGTCGGATCGCTCTGGACGCAGCCGCGGCGGGGCTGGAGTACGTCGACATCGAGATGACCCTTCCCCGCGAGATGGGCCCCATGCTGCGGGAGCTGCTGGCTGCCGACAACCTGGCCGACGAGATCAGCGAGACCCACCAGCTGCTCACCTTGCGCTCCACGCCGGAGATGGTGTCGCTGCGGACCTGGTTCACCGAGAGCATCGTCGACCAGGCGGAGAACGACGCCGACCCGGTGCCGTACGACGAATGGGTGAAGGCGAGAGACAGCGCTGGGTGATGTAGTGGTTGACTGATGCGTCGCTACGGCATCAGACCAGGTCCTCGCCGATATGAACGCGTATGTCTGGTGAACGTTCGATGAACAAAAGGTCAACGCGCGCTAGCAATGGTGCTGATTGGTAAAGGCGGTCCTCTTGAGCCGTCTAGAATTCCTCAGCCGCCGGGTATTTGGTGGCTCCGGCGAGACCCGTCTCGTCATGTTGACGTCCGTCCGGGGGAGCGTCACGTCATAACGAGAAACCTTCGAGGACCCCCACATGCCTTCGACCCTGCTGTCGTTCCCTCATTACGCGAGCAACCCGTACCTGACCATGCTCACCGTGGCGCCGCGAGCCGCGGGCTGGGATGTCACGGACGGCATACGAGGTCTACGCCGGCTGGAGGCGCGCGCGGAGCACATGGGGCGGGGAGACGTGCTTCATGTCCACTGGACCTCGCCTGTGACCTCCGGCTGCGAGAGCGTCGAGGAGGCCTGGGCCAACGCGGCCCGGTTCGAGGACGTGCTGAGCGGCCTGCGCGACCGTGGCGCCGACGTGCTGTGGACGGTGCACAACTCGATCGCCCACGAGGCGGACTACGTCGACGTCGAGCTCGCGGTCGCCAAGGCGCTGGCCAGCTACGCGACCCGGATCATCCAGCTCAACCCGGCTACAGTCGAGGAGACCGCGGCCTACTACACGCTCCCACCCGACAAGATCGTCGATCTGCCGCACTCGTCCTACCTCGGTGTGTACCCCGACGGTGGTGACGACGCCGCCTCGCGGGAGCGCATCGGGGTCCCGCAGGGGGTGCCGACGGTCGGCTTCATCGGCCAGATCCGGGCGTACAAGGGCCTCGACGTGCTCTGTCGGGCGGTCGAGATCGCTGCCGAGCAGGTGCCGGATCTGACCTTCGTCGTGGCCGGCAAGGTGGTGCCCGCCTCCGACGTGGAGACAGTCGAGGAGATGCTCTCGGCCCCGAACATCGTCAAGCGGCTCGGCTTCGTGGAGGCCGCCGACTTCTCCGACTGGATGCGGGCCAGCGACGTGGTGGCGCTGCCCTACCGCCGTATCCTCAACTCCGGCTCGCTGCTCGCCGCAGGCACCTTCGGTCGCACCGCCGTGATCCCCGACGGCACCCCGGTCGCGCGGCAGTTCGCCGACCAGCCGTGGGTGGTGACGTACGCGCCGGAGCCCGACGAGCCGGTGGCGCTGGCGGCGGCGATCCTGGAGGCCCTGGACGGGCAGGAGTCGCGGCATCGGGCCGCTCAGCAGTTCACGCGTGCGTACACGCCCTACGACATGTCGCGCGACTACCTGCGGCTGCTCGACGGGTTGTCGAGCGATCTGGTCGGCGACCTGGAGGGTGCAGCCTGATGACCACTCCTGAGCTCTCCGTCGTCGTTCCGACGCACGATGTCGGGCTGTGGGTCGGCGAGCTGCTCTCCTCGATCCTCGAGGACCAGTCCACGCCTGTCGATCCGGTGGACCTGGAGGTCATCGTCGTCGACGACGCCTCGACCGACGAGACGTTCGAGATCGCCGAGGCGTACGCAGCACGCGACCCGCGCCTGACGGTGGTCCGCTCACCCGGGAAGGGCGGTGGACAGGCGCGCAACCACGGTGTCTCGCTGGCGCGCGGCCGCTTCCTCGCGTTCGCGGACGGTGACGACCTGGTGCCCCGCGGGGCGTACGCCGCGATGCTGCGCAAGACGCGGCAGACCGGCTCGGACATGGTCGTCGGCCGGTTCTTCAAGCTCTTCAGCGACCGGGTCTGGTGGCCGGTGCGGGCATGGCCGGCCTTCGACGAGGAGCGCACCCTGGTGACGCTGTCCGACGCGCCGTCCGCCCTGCGCAACCGGGCCTGCTGGAACCGGGTCTTCCGGCGCGACTTCTGGGACGCGGCGCAGATCTCGTTCCCCGACGCCTCACGCTCCAACGACATCGAGCCGATGGTCCACGCGCTGACCACGGCCCGCTTCGACATTGTGACCGAGACGGTCTACGTCTACCGCGACCGGCCCGGACCGGGTTCGATGACGGCGAGGTCGCACTCGCCGGCGGGGATCATCAGCTATCTCGAGCAGGAGCTGCGCTGCGCCCGCCGGATCATCGAGCTCGGCGACCCGCGGGTGCGCGCGGAGTACGCGTCGCTGATCTTCGACGCCGATGGGTGGATGGCGATCGTCCGCGCGCTGCGGGGCATGTCCGTGATCGACCCGGAGGCGCTGGAACCCGCGCGGGTCCTGGTCGCCGAGCTGGTCGGACTCTTCGACGACGGTGTGGTCGAAGACCTGGAGCGCGACAAGCGGTGGGGCTGGCGGCTCGTCGAGTCGGGCCAGTGGGCCACCGCCGCCCGGCTGATCGGCGAGGACGTCCGCTGGGGCGACCGTGCGGTCGCCGACGTCCTGGAGACACTGCAGCTGGTCGCCGACAGCGGCGTGGTGCCGCTGCGTACGCTCCAGCGGCCGCTGGTCAACGCTGTCGCGACGATCTCGCTGGGCGATGAGACGCTCGTCGGCGACGACCTCGCCGACCTGGTGCTCAAGCATCGCGACCTCTTCACCGCAGTCTCCGAGGCAAGCGAGGCAAGCGAGACTGACGAGACTGACGAGGCGCCGGGCTGGCGGCTCGGCCGGATCATGGCAGCCCTCGACGAGGGCCCGGAGCTGCTGCGCCAAGTCGTCGCAGGCGCGACCGACCCGGTGACCGCCACCTCGCTCTCGCTCGTCGACGGCCGCGCCCACCTGCACCTGGCCCACACGATGGTCAGGCCCGAGCGACTCCGTGTGGTATTCCTCCATGACCGCCGGCGCCGAGCTCTGGACTACGCCGCCAGCGAGCTCGCGTCCGGACAGCTCGAGGTGGCGCTGCCGACCACCTCGCTCTCGGGCGGTCGCTGGCGGATGCGGTTCGAGGGCCGCGACGCGCTGGGCGAGTTCGACGGGCCGGTGATCATCCACGAAGACGTCATCGGCGAGCGGATCGACGAGCGTGCGCAGATCGTCGAGCTCGACGGTCGCCCGCGCCATGGGATCGAGATCCCGCTGACCTTCGGCGAACGGGGTGTCCGCAAGGCCCGCCGCGTCGCCGGCCGGGTCGTCCGCAGGGTGCGCCGGTGACCGCTGTCGCCGTCGCGCCCGCCAAGGACGGGCAGCCCGGGCAGGCCGGGCAGCCGGCGCGGGACAAGCGGCCGGAGATCCAGGCGCTGCGTACGGCCGCGGTGCTGGGGGTCGTGCTCTTCCACCTGTGGCCGGGCGCGATCCGCGGCGGGTATGCCGGCGTCGACGTCTTCTTCGTCATCTCGGGCTTCCTGATCACCTCCCACCTGGTGCGCGAGGCCGCCAAGCCGGGCGGGGTGCGGCTGGGCGCCTTCTGGGCGCGCCGGATCCGG
Source organism: Nocardioides sp. NPDC000445 (assembly GCF_040300245.1). Lineage (NCBI taxonomy): Bacteria > Bacillati > Actinomycetota > Actinomycetes > Propionibacteriales > Nocardioidaceae > Nocardioides > Nocardioides sp. NPDC000445. Next base: position 43,403 of record NZ_JBEPDH010000020.1, read on the forward strand.
CGGCTGCTCCCCGCGGCGCTGCTGGTGCTCGTATGCAGTGCGGTGGCGACGTACGTCCTGGTGCCGGAGGCCCTGTGGCAGCAGTTCCTGCGGGAGACGGTCGCGGCCGCGTTCTACGTCGAGAACTGGCAGCTGTCCTGGGCGGCGGTCGACTACCTCGCCGCCGAGGACCCGCCCTCGCCCGTGCAGCACTACTGGTCACTGTCGGTCGAGGAGCAGTTCTACTTCATCTGGCCGCTGCTGATCGTCGCGGCGGCGCTCCTGACCCGGCGACGGCCGAAGGTGCGGCTGACGGCGATCCGGGCGCTCTTCCTTGCCGTCTTCGTGGTCAGCTTCGCGGCCTCGGTGTATGTGACCGCGACGGACGGCGCCGACTCCTACTTCGTCACCTACGTGCGCGCCTGGGAGTTCGCGGTCGGCGGTCTCATCGCTGTGCTGCCGTTCTCCCTCAAGCGCGTGCCCGGGCGCTGGGCGCCGTACGCCGCGGTGGCCGGCTGGCTCGGGGTGCTCGGCGCGCTGTTGCTCTTCAACGACTCGCTGCCGTTCCCGGGCTGGGTGGCGCTGCTGCCGGTCGTCGGCACCGCGCTGGTCATCTGGGCGGGCGCGCCCCGCGGCCTCGGGATTCGGGTCGTCGGCCATCCGGTCGTGCAGTGGATCGGGACGGTCTCCTACTCGCTCTATCTGTGGCACTGGCCGCTCGTGGTCGTGCTCCCCGAGACCGGGCCCGTGCTCGGCACCTGGCTCCGCGAGCCGCTGATCCTCCTGGTCACCATCGGCCTCGCGGCCCTGACCTACCGGTTCGTGGAGACGCCGTTCCGCACCGGACCGATCTTGGAGACCACCCCGCGGGCCTTCCTCTTCGGGGTGCTCGGAGCGGCCCTGGTCGCCGCCGTCGCGGTCCCCGGGATCCTGCACGGGCGCAACCTGGTCGATGAGAGTCGCGCCCAGGCTGAGGCGCTCGCAACGGGAGACACCGAGTGCTTCGGCGCCGCCGCCCTGATGGAGGGGTGCCGGAACCCGGAGCTCGACGGCGTACTTCTCCCTGCACCGATCGCCCGCAAGGATGACACCGGCCGGGCTTACCGGTGCTACCTCCCCGAGATCGAGACGTACGCCGCCGACGCCCGCCCCGAGGTCTGCCACCTCGGCTCCGACGACCCGGATGCGCTCAGGGTCGCGCTGGTCGGTGACTCGCACGGCGCTTCGCTGATCCCCGGCCTGACCCGGGTCGCCGAGAGCTCAGGATGGTCGGTCGACACGTTGGTCGCCAACGGCGGTGGGCTGCTCCCGGCCACCGCGGGTGACCCGCGCCGCGCCTACCACGAGGCGTTGATCGAGCAGCTCGACCAGGGGGCGTACGACGTCGTGCTGGTCACCCAACGCCGCAATCCGAACCTCGCGGCCGGCGAGCCGAACCCGGTCGCCGACCAGCTCGCCCAGGCCTGGAAGCCGATGCTCGAGCGGGGCACGAAGATCATCGCGCTCGCCGACAACCCGTACCTCACCCCCGAGGCGGCGACCTGCCTCGACGAGATCGAGACGCTCGCGGACGCCGGGGCGTGCGAGATGACCCGCCAGGAGGCGTACGCCACCTCTGACCCGCTCGCCGAAGCGGTCCGCCTGGCAGGGCCGGGCGCTTCGCTGATCGACCTCTCTGCGGCCTACTGCGACGAGGACCGGTGTCCCCTGGTGGTCGGCCACGTGCAGGCCTATCGCGACCGGAGCCACATCACCGCGACCTTCTCGATGACGCTGGCGCCCTATCTGGTCCGTGCGGTCGAGGACGAGCTCTAGGATCTAGGATCAGCGGCGATGAGCACTCCTGACCGCAAGGCCCCGACCCGCGCCGACTACGTGCACTGGCGCACGATCACCACCCGTTGGCGCGACGACGACGCGTACGGTCACCTCAACAACGCGACCTACTACGAGTACTTCGACACCGCGGTCAACGCCTATCTGTTCGAGACGACCGGCGTGAACGTGCGAAAGCTGCCGAAGATCGGGATCGTCGCGGAGACCTCGTGCCGCTACCTGCGCGAGATCGGGTTCCCCGAGCCGGTCGAGGCCGGGCTGGTCGTCGACAAGGTCGGGAGCTCGTCGGTCATCTACCGGATCGGGCTCTTCCAGGGGCCGGGCGAGGAGGCCGCGGCGGAGGGTCGGTTCGTGCACGTGTACGTCGACAACACCGACCCGTCGCGTCCGGTGACGCCGATGCCCGACGAGATCCGGGAGGCGGTCATGCCGCTGTGGCGGCAGAATTGACCTTGACAGTTGGGTGAACGTGCGTGGCGCCGTTCACCGCCACTCGGCACTGTGACAGTCTGACCCACTGCCGAAGCACGATCTAGAGCGTCTTGGGGGACCTTTAGTGGACGAAGAGTTGAAGCGCATCGCACGTGGCGGACTGCGCAGGGGGCGAGACCTTGCCCGCAAGGTCTACAACGACTCGCCCCTCTACAGCCGGGCCGACGACGTACGTCTGCTGGTCGACTGCCCGCTGTTCGACCACGAGTGGTACGCCGAGCAGGTCGGTGAGCGCCTCGACCGCAAACGCGCCGCCCGGCACTATCTCGAGCAGGACCCGGCCAAGCCGCTGGCGCAGCCCAGTCCGCTCTTCGACCCGGAGTTCTTCGTCGCGCGGCTGACCCCGCGGCTGCGCAAGCAGATGGGCGATCAGGACCCGTTCCTCTACTGGCTGCGCGCCGAGCTGTGGCTGCAGCCGACGCACCCGCTCTTCGACACCGACGGCTACACCGAGCGGCGCAAGACCGAGAACTTCTACGGCGGCGCGATCGGTCACTACGTCGACCGGGGCGCCCGCAACGGACGCCGCGCCAACGACTGGCTCGAGCAGGTCGACGGCCGGTTCCCCGACCTGCGCGACTGGATCCGCGACCGGCGCGCGGAGTGGCAGGCCCGGCAGGGCGGCCCGAAGACCTGGCGGCCGGACATCGACCGCGTCCCGGCTGCCCCCGCCGGTCGTGAGCCGGTCGGCACGGTCACCGTCATCGTCGATCTGGGCGCCTCCGACGAGCACGCCCGAGCGACGCTGGACAGCGTGGCCGCCCAGACCGGGGTGAGCACCGAGGTCATCGTCATCGACCGCGGCCTGACCCCGTCGGTCGCCGAGGTCATCGCTGAGGTCACCCCTGGCGCCCGGGTCGTGCTCGGCGACCCGGACCGCGGCGAGCCCGGCGTGGTCGCTGCGTTCTCGCAGGTCAACGGCGACTTCGTCGCGTACGTCGCTGGGGGAGATGTCTGGAGGCCCGGCCGTCTCGCGCGGCTGGTCTCGGTGGCCGAGGCGGCCGGGAGGCCGCTGGTCGCCGACGTGCTGGAGCGCCCGTGGCAGGCCGAGCAGCGGTTCGCCATCGACGTACCTCCGGCCTCGCCGGGACCCGACGTGCCCGGTCCGTTGATGCGGACCCTGGTCTCGCGACTGCTGGTCTCCGCGCCGCTTCTGGAAGAGGTCGGTGGTCCCCGTGACGACATCGGCTTCGGCTGGGCCTACGACCTTGCCCTGCGGCTGACCTCGAAGTCGGTGATCGAGGTCGTGCCCGAGGTCGGCGTCGAGCGCCGCCAGGGCATCAACCCGCGCCGTCCGCGGCAGGACCGGCTCCCGCTCGACCCCTTCGACCTCGAGTCGTGGGAGGACGTCGTACGCAACCGGACCTTCATCGACTGGAGCGCGCTCGGCTCGCGCACCCCGGACCCGGACGTGGTCTCGGTGGTCATCCCCACCTACGACGACTCGCTGCTGACCGTGGGCGCGGTCGAGGCCGTGATGGAGCACGGCGCGGGGGAGAAGCGGCTCGAGATCGTGGTCTGGGACAACGGCTCCTCGGCCCGGGTCTCGGCGGTGCTCGACTCGCTGCCGCTTCGCTTCCCCGAGGTGAAGGTGGTGCACAGCACCGTCAACCACAACTTCGCGCTCGGCAACAACCTCGCCATCCCGTACGTCACCGGGGAGACCGTGGTCTTCCTCAACAACGACACCACGGCGCTGGCCGGCTGGCTCTCGCCTCTGGTCGAGGCGCTCGAGGATCCCGAGGTGCTCGCGGTCCAGCCGCTGCTGCTCTACCCGAGCGGGTCGGTGCAGTCGGCCGGGGTCGTCTTCCCGCCCTACGGCGGGCTGCCCTACAACATGCTCGCCGAGTACCCGCCTGAGGACGCCGCGGGTCTCGACGGTCACCGGTTCTCCGCGCTCACCGGCGCGGCGCTGGTGATGCGCTACCGCGACGTCGTCGCATGTGAGGGGTTCGACCCGATCTTCACCAACGGGATGGAGGACGTCGACCTGTGCCACCGGCTCGCCGCGCTGCGGCCGGGCTTGTTCCGGGTCGTGACCTCCTCCGAGGTCGTCCACCACGAGTCGAAGTCGAAGGGCCGCTTCGCCCGCGCCCCGCGCAACCGGCTGATCTACCTCGACCGCTGGCTCGGCCGCACCGAGCCACGCGACGACGTCGCCGCCTGGGCGGCCTGCGGCTACCAGGTCGTCGGCCGGGCGGCGGCCGGGAACCCGACCGGCCCCGCGAAGACGTACGCCGCCACCCGACCGATCCTCGCCCCGATGCCGCGCGCCTCGGTCGTCGAGGGCGTCCCGCAGCTGCGCTGGTCGATCAAGATCTCCGCGCCCGGCGCGCCGGAGGGAGAGCGGTGGGGTGACACCCACTTCGCCCGTGCGCTGGCCCGTTCGCTGCGCAGGCTCGGCCAGTCCGCGGTCGTCGACCACCACTACGAGTGGGAGCGGCCGAGCGCGCTCGACGACGACGTCGTGGTCACCCTGCGCGGTCTCTCGCGCTACTTCCCGGCGCCCGACGGCCGGATCAACATCGGCTGGGTGATCTCCCACCCCGACGCGGTCACCCGCGCCGAGGCGGCCTCGTTCGACCGGCTGCTGGCAGCCGGGCCGATCTGGGCCGAGCGGATGTCGGCGCGGTGGGGCATTCGCATCGACCCGCTGCTGCAGGCCACCGACCCCGAGCTGTTCAACCCCGACCGGGCGCTGCCCGACTCCGGTCACGCGGTGCTCTTCGTCGGCACCTCGCGCGACGTCGAGCGCCCGATCATCCACGACGCGGTCTCGGCAGGACTGCCGCTGTCGGTCTACGGCCACGGCTGGGAGCCCTACATCCCGCGCCACTACGTCAAGGCCCAGTTCATGTCCAACACCCGGCTCGGCGCCGAGTACCGGGCCGCCGGGGTCGTACTCAACGACCACTGGTCTGACATGCGCGACTACGGCTTCATCTCCAACCGGCTCTTCGACGCCGTCGCCTCCGGCGCCCGGGTCATCTCCGACGACGTCGTCGGTCTACGCGACGTCTTCGGCGACACCGTGCAGGTCTACGAGACCCCCGAGGACCTGGTGAAATGGTCCTCGATGCCCGACCCCTCGGTCGTCTTCGGCACCGACGAGCACATCCGCGCCGAGGCCGCCCGCATCCACCGCGACCACGGCTTCGACGCCCGCGCCCGCTCCCTCCTCGACATCGCGCTCGAGGAGCGCGCCAAGCGCGACCGCCCCTAGGGACCTGTCAGAGTGTCCGCATGACGAAGCTGTCGGTGATCCAGCTGCGCGAGCGGGACGCACTGGTCGATGACCTGAGGTCGCTCTCGCCCGAGCAGTGGCGCTCGGCCACCCTCTGCGGGGAGTGGGACGCGGAGGAGGTCGTGGCGCACCTCGGCGCGGCCTCGCGACTCTCGTTCCCGGCCTGGCTGCGGAGCATGATCGGGGCGCGGTTCGATCCGGCCGTACACAACCGCAGGCGGCTCGAGGAGTTCCGCGGATCCTCGCCGGAGGAGACGCTCGAGATGTACGCCCGGATCGGACCCATCGCGCTGCCGCGGAAGGAGAGCGTCGGCGGGCTGGGGGAGATGATCGTGCACGGCGAGGACATCCGGCGGCCCCTCGGCATCCGGCACGACCCCGACCCCGACGGGCTCTCGGCTGTCGCCAGGTTCTTCGCCACCAAGGACTTCGCGGTCAACAGCAAGTCGCTGGTGGAGGGCCTCCGGCTCCGAGCGGTCGACGCCGAGTTCGTGGCCGGCGACGGCCCCGAGGTCAACGGCCGCCTGCTCGACTTGGTCATGGCGATGGCCGGAAGGCGCGAGGTGATGGCGGACCTGCGCGGGGACGGTGTCGCTGAGCTTCTCGACCGGCTTAGCTGAACCCGCCGGGTAGTCCAGGGAGTTTCCGTCGCTCTACCGGCTGGTAACGGACGGAAACTCCCTGGACTATCTGGTGGTTCCGGGTGGCCGTAAGGTGTCTGGTGCGATGAGAGCGGTACGGCACGGGGGAGATGGGTTGGGCAGCGACCGGAGCCGGCTCGAGCGATTGATGCAGGAGTCCATCCGGATCTCACCGGCGCCAGGAAGCCACTCGCCCGCCTGGCGCGCGAGCGTGACGCTGCTCGTCGGGCTGGTGGCGCTGGCCGGGGTCGGACACATCGAGCTCGCCGCGTACGCCTGCTTCGGCACCTTCGCCTCGATCTACGGCGGCCGCCAGCCGCTGCGAGGTCGCTGGCGGACCCAGACCGCTGCCGGCGCGCTGATGTGTGCCGCGGTCCTGTGCGGTGCGCTCGTCGCGACGTCCCCGCACCGGGCCTGGCTCGTCATCCCGGTCGCCGCGGTGTGGGCTGCGGCCGGGTCGATGCTCTCGGACCGGTTCGTGCTGCGGCCTCCGGGACCGATGTTCCCGGTGTTCGCGGTGGCGACCTGTGCCGCGCTCCCGGTGACCCCGTCGGGGGTCGTGGTGGCGGTCGGTGTGGCGTCCGCCGCAGCCCTGATCGCCGTGCTCCTCGGTCTGCTCGAAGAGCGGCTGGCCGGCAGCGGAGCCTCGGTCGAGGCGAGCCGTGGCGAGGTACGCCTCGACCACGCCACCGCGGCCGTCGTGGCGGTCGTGGTCGCCGGTACGGTCTCCACCGCGCTCGGGCTCAGCCACACCTACTGGGCGATGGTGGCCGCGGCCGTACCGTTCGGCGTCACCGGGCTGCTGGCGCAGACGACCCGCGGGCTGCAGCGCGTCGTCGGCACCTTGGTCGGCCTGGTCCTGGCAGCGGTGCTGCTCTCGGTCTCGCTCCCCGCGCTCGTCGTCGCGGTGGTCGTTGCCGCGCTCCAAGCGGTCACCGAGCTGCTCGTCGGGCGTCACTACGGCCTCGCCCTCGTCGCCATCACCCCGCTCTCGCTGCTGATGGTCCAGCTCGGCCACCCACAGCCCGTCGACGCCCTGCTGTGGTCACGCCTCGCCGAGACGCTCCTCGGCGTCGTCGTGGGCCTCGCCGCTGCGCTCGCCCTCCGCGAGTTCCGCCGCCGCTGACCCGCCGAGGCGTCGCCCCGGTCGGCCGAGACGTCACTTACGTCGGCCGAGGCGTCACTTACGTCGGCCGAGGCGTCACTTACGTCGGCCGAGGCGTCATGGCGGTGCCAAGTCGGGCGACCTAAGCGACGCTTCGGCCGTCCTTAGTGACGCTTCGGGCGATGGGCGCTGAGGTAGAGGATTGCGCGCCGAGTCGGCGCAACCGCGCGCCTCGCTCGCTTCGCTTCGCTCCAAGGCGCGCAGTTGCGCCGACTCGGCTACACCAGGCTCGGCTACTTCTCGAAGACTGCCTGGTCGAGGACGCGGCGCTCGTCGTCGGCCAGGACGACGAGCTCCTCGCGGGTGAGGCCGGTGCCTTCGCCGGTGGGGGAGAGGTTGATGAAGAACTCGTGCTTGACGGTGTCGTGGAACGAGGTCTCCCGCATCGAGATGAAGTCGAGGTCGGCGAGGTCCTGGAGCAGCAGGCGGAGGTGGTGGGGGGTGCAGACCCAGTTGTGGGTGTCGATGTAGCGCTCCCCACGCTGGGCCTCGGCCCCACTCGCCTTCACGGCGTCGAGGCCGTGGGCGAAGGTGTAGTCGCCCTTGTGGCGCGGACCCCAGGCGGTGATGCCGCCGTGCTTGGCCGCGTTGAGCCGCTCCTCGATGACGGCGCCCATGGTGTGCACCGAGGACGGGTAGAGCGAGGCGTCGATGACGCGCGAGAGCGAGGCGCGCTCTCGGAACCGGTCGAAGCAGTAGCGGTGGTCGGGGATCACCAGGGCGAGCACGCCTTCGGGGTTGAGCAGCTTCTCGCACTCGTTGATGAAGTCGATCATCGAGGTCGTGTGCTCGATGACGTGGGAGGCGACGACGAGGTCGAAGCGCTCCGGGATCACGTCTGACCAGGGAGTTCCCGGCCGGAAGACGTAGTCGACCTCCTCGATGTCGTCGGGGTCGTACTGGGGGAAACCGGCATAGCGCTGAACCAGGCCCTCGCGGTCGAGATAGTCGACGATGCGTACGTCATAGCCGTCCCGCTTGGGCAGGATCGCGTTGTGCGCGGGGCCGATCTCCAGGATCAGGGCGTCGGGCTTGACCCCGGCGAGCACCTGCTCACGACGCAGCTCGAGCCGGTCCAGGCCCGGGATGGCCGGGACCGCGGTGGTGCGGTTTCGGTCGCCCTGCAGCCCCTCCACCTTCGTACGCAGCTTCTGGTTGCGCTGCTTGAGCTCGTCGATCCGGCCGTGCAGGCGCGCGGCCTCGGCATCGGCGGCACGGACGGTCTGCAGACCTGCGGCGGCGAGGCCGCGGCGTACGGCGCCCCTGAAGGTGGGCAAGACAGGTCCTCCTGAGAAGAGAGTTTCAGCGTGTGCGGGGTGGGATGTAGGGCTCGGCCGCCAGTGCGGCCCGGCCGCGCTCGGCGCCGAGGGCGTGCTCGTCGTCGGGCACCGCCTTGTCGTTCTCCGGATCGAGCACGTCACGCATGAGGTCGGGGACGAGCGATCGGCCGAGCACGATGTGCAGGTGGTAGGTCAGCCAGTCGTCGAACGAGTAGTCCCCGGAGAAGGCGCCGGCGGCGAGCTCGGCCCGGGTCGGCGTGCGCGCGAGGTAGGCGTCCTGCAGCGTGCCGCTCAGGTAGCGCTGGTAGTCGCGCATCCCGTGGTGGCGCGGGCTCGGCTTCAGGTCGGGGTTGGCCTCATAGCCCTTGCCGGCGTTGATCACCTTGCGCTCCAGCTGGGCCCAGGAGCGCCAGGGGAGGTGGAGCACCTCGAGAGCGACCTCGTCTGGCGGCTGGCCGTTGCTCATCAGCGAGACGAAGTGGTTGCCCTGGACGACCTTGATGTCCGACTCGCCGCGGTGGATGGCGTTGGGCGTCGGATGCGCGTGGAGCCCGGCCGCCTCGAGGCGCTCGTCGGAGCGCCGGTCGCGCCACTGGAGCCGGTTGATGCCGCCGCCGGTCCAGGCGGGCGGGCCGACGAGGTTCTCCACCTCGACGGTGAACGCGTTCAGCGACAGGGGAGTGGCCTCGAGCGCCTGGCGTACGGTCAGGCCCTTGTCCTTGGGCACCAGGAACTCGTCGGCGTCGAGGTTGAGGACCCAGTCGGCGCGGAAGTGGGTGCGGGCACGTCGGGCCATCGCGGTGACGACCTTGCCCTGCTGCTTCTCGTGGACGGGGTCGTGGTGGAGCTCGACCCGTCCCGTGGCGGCGTAGCGCTCGAGCACCTCGGTGGTCCCGTCGACCGACGCGTTGTCCGTGACGATCAACGTGTCGACACCCTGGTCCAGGTGGTGCTCGATCATCGCGGCGACGATGTCGACCTCGTCCCGGACCATCATTGTCCCGATGATCCTCATGCCGTGAAACACTACCGGCCCGGTGGACGTTGTCGAGATCCCGCGCCGTACGACGGGACGCCCCGGGCGCGGGCGCGCGTGCCCGCGCGTGCCGTTGTGTGCTCCGGGCGCGAGGTGTGCGAGGGTGGACGCCGTCCGTGCGTATCCAGAAGGAGGCTGGCCGAGCCAGTGACGACCATCCTTGTCATCTTCGTGGCGATGCTGCTCATCGTCGCGCTGGCCGGACTCGTGATCGTCTACACGGTCTTCCCCCACCGCGGACAGAAGATGCCGTACGCCACCAAGCTCGGTCAGGCGATGGAGCGGGCCGTCGACACGGCCCCCACGCTCAGTCCGGCCACCCGACTGCAGACCCGCCGCGAGGACCGCCTCACCGAGCTGCTCGGTGAGCGCAAGCCAGGAACTACGGAAAATCAGGGCTAGTTTGATTGGATGAGGCCCATGGAAATGGTCACCCTCATCGTCATCATCGCGGTCGCCGCTGTCGCGATCATCGGCGGCGGCATCGTCGGCCTGGTCGCCAGCACCCGGCGCCGCAAGGACCGTTCGCTGCCGACCGAGGCCGGGACCGATGTCATCACCCGCCCCGAGGAGCCGACGGTCGGGGAGGCCGAGCCGGAGACCGTGCCGGCGGAGCCCGCCGCGCCGGTCATCGAGAAGCCGGAGAGCACCGCCTCCCGCCTGGTGCGGCTGCGCCAGCGCCTGGCCGGCTCCAACGCGCTGGGCCGTGGTCTGCTCAACCTGCTCTCCTCCGACAGGCTCGACGAGGACACCTGGGAGTCCATCGAGGATCTGCTGCTCACCGCCGACATCGGCGTCGCCCCGACCCAGGAGCTGGTCGAGGGGCTGCGCACCCGGCTGCGCGTCGAGGGCGGCAAGGTCGACGTCAAGGCGGCGCTGCGCGACGAGCTGATCAAGCTGGTCGACCCGGGCATGGACCGCCGGCTCCAGGTCAGCGGTGCCGACGGCGCCCCCGGTGTGGTGCTGATGGTCGGCGTCAACGGCACCGGCAAGACCACCACCACCGGCAAGCTCGCCCGCATCCTGGTCTCCGAGGACCGCAAGGTCGTCCTCGGCGCCGCCGACACCTTCCGTGCGGCCGCCGCCGAGCAGCTGACCACCTGGGGCGAGCGCGTCGGTGTCGAGGTCGTCCGCGGCCCGGAGGGCACCGACCCGGCCAGCGTCGCGTTCGACTCGGTCAAGGAGGGTCTCGACACCGGCGTCGACACGATCATCGTGGACACTGCCGGCCGGCTGCAGAACAAGGCCGGCCTGATGGACGAGCTCGGCAAGGTCAAGCGCGTCATCGAGAAGCAGACCCCGGTCACCGAGGTGCTGCTCGTCCTCGACGCCACCACCGGCCAGAACGGCCTCATCCAGGCCCGCGTCTTCAGCGAGGCCGTCGCGGTCAGCGGCATCGTCCTCACCAAGCTCGACGGCTCCGCCAAGGGTGGCATCGTCGTCGCCGTGCAGCGCGAGCTCGGTGTTCCGGTCAAGCTCGTCGGCCTCGGTGAGGGTCCCGACGACCTGGCTCCGTTCACCCCTGAGGCCTTCGTCGACGCGCTCCTGGGCTAGCAAGGCGTGTCACATGGCAGGATCGCCGGTATGCGCCATTCACTCGCCGGCCGGGCCGAGACTTCCATGCAGGCACGACTGCTCGCCCAGCTCCGTGACGAAGGCCCGCTGTCGCGGGTTCAGCTCGCTGACCGGCTGAACGTCTCCCGCACCACGATCGCGGCCGAGGTCGGCCGGCTCACCGAGCTGGGCATGGCCCACGAGGTGGGGCCGGCGGCCTCCCGGGGCGGCCGGCGCTCGACGCTGGTCGACCTCGCGCCGGACATCCGGTTCGTCGGCATCTCGATCGGCGCCACCAGCATGTCGGTGGGCCTCACCGACGGCCGGCTGTCGGTGATCGCCACCCGCACCCGGGCGTGCGACATCCGCAGCGGCCCGGAGAAGGTGCTCGCGACCGCTCTCGACGAGGTACGCGCGCTCCTGGACGAGCACGACGTCACCGAGCCGATGGGCGCGGGCGTCGGCGTACCCGGACCGGTCGACTTCCACCGCGGCGTCTCGGTGTCGCCGCCGATCATGCCGGGCTGGGACGGCTACCCGGTGCGCGACGCGGTCGCCCGGGAGCTGGGCTGTCCGGTCGTGCTCGACAACGACGTGAACGTCCTCGCGGCAGGGGAGCAGCACGCCGGTGTCGCCCGAACCGCTCGTGACTTCCTGTACGTCAAGATCGGCACCGGCATCGGCTGCGGGATCGTCGTCGACGGGGAGCTCTACCGCGGCGTCGACGGCTGCGCCGGCGACATCGGCCACATCCGCGTCGAGGACTTCGGGCCCACCTGCGCCTGCGGCAACACCGGCTGCCTGGAGGCGTTCTCCGGCGGGGCGGCGCTCGCTCGCGAGGCGCTCGCCGCGGCCCGTTCCGGGCGCTCGCCCGTGCTGGCCGAGCTGCTCGCGGAGAAGGGTGAGCTGAGCGCCGAGGACATCGCCATCGCGGTGGCCCGCGGCGACGCCCAGGCGGTCCAGCTCATCCGGGAGAGCGGACACCGCATCGGCCAGGTCCTGGCCAGCCTGGTCTCGTTCTTCAACCCCGGCCTGATCGTCATCGGCGGCCGGGTCAGCAAGCTCGGCCATGGCCTGCTCGCCGAGATCCGCAGCGTGACCTACCGCCGCTCGCTGCCGCTGGCGACAGGCAACCTCCCGATCGTGCTCAGCGAGCTGGGCGACGAGGGCGGCGTCATCGGTGCCGCCCACTTGATCAGCGCCTCGGTGTACGCGCCAAGCAGCGGCGAGGTCTGAACCCCACTCCCGACCCTCTCAGAGGCGCACTATCGTCCCATCTTTCGAAATCATCTTGCGAAAGTACGCAAGTCGCTTGACGTGACCGGCGTCACATCGATACGTTCGCGGACGATCTCGCTCCCCTCCACGACAGCGAGAGAAGGAGATGGACCGTGCGCAGATTCACCCTCTGGAGCGTCGCCACGACCGTGGTCTCAGGGCTCCTGGTTCTCCCCCTCACGACGTCCGCGGACGCGGCCCCCACGGCCGCCCCGCCGCCGGACACGGACTTCGAGAAGGTGACCCTCAACGACCGCCCCGGTGAGCCGATGGACCTCGCGGTCCTGCCCAACGGGGACGTCCTCCACACCACCCGATCCGGGAAGGTCTGGCTCAACGACGCCGACACCGGCGTCAACAGCGTCGCAGCCCAGTTCGACGTCTACCAGCACGACGAGGAGGGTCTGCAGAGCATCGCTCTGGACCCCGGATACAACGGCCGGACCAACAAGTGGGTCTACGTCTACTACTCGCCCCCGATGAACACCCCTGTCGACGACCCGGCCACGCCGGACGTCAACGAGGGTGACGCCCCCGAGTACGGCACGCCCGCCGACTTCGAGCCCTTCAAGGGTGCGATCCGGCTCTCGCGCTATCAGTACGCCGGCGGCAAGATCGACCTGTCCACCGAGCAGCAGATCATCGACGTACCGGTGGACCGGGGGCGCTGCTGCCACGTCGGCGGCGACATCGTCTTCGACTCCGCGGGCAACCTGATCCTCGCCACCGGCGACGACACCGACCCGTTCCAGTCCGACGGGTACGCCCCGCTCGACGACCGCGAGAACCGCAGCCCTGCCTTCGATGCGAGGCGTACGGCCGCCAACACCGACGACCTGCGCGGCAAGCTCCTCCGGATCAAGCCGAAGGCCGGCGGCGGCTACACCGTCCCTGCCGGGAACCTGTTCGCGCCAGGCACCGACAAGACCCGCCCCGAGATCTACGCGATGGGTCTGCGCAACCCGTTCCGGATCGAGATCGACCGGGAGACCGACCGCGTCTACGTGGCCGACTACTCGCCCGACGCCTCCTCCGCGAACCCGGACCGCGGCCCGGCGGGCCAGGGCAAGTGGACCGTCGTCACGAAGCCGGCCAACTACGGCTGGCCGCTGTGCGCGACCCCTGAGCTGCCCTACCGCGACTACGACTTCGGGACCGGGGTCTCGGGTCCGGCGTTCGACTGCGAGGCGCCCGTCAACGACTCGCGCCACAACACCGGCCTGACCCAGCTCCCGCCGGTGACGCAGCCGACGGTCTGGTACACCTACGGCCAGTCCGAGGAGTTCCCCGAGCTCGGCACCGGCGGCATCGCGCCGATGGCCGGACCGGCGTACGACTTCCAGAAGTCCGCGACGAAGGACCCGCTCTCCGGAGCCTGGCCGGCGTACTACGACGGTGTCCCGCTGTTCGCGGAGTGGGGCCGGGACTACATCAAGGGCATGCGCCTCGATGCCGACGGCGAGCTCACCGGCATCGAGTCGGTGCTCTCCAGCTTCGTCACGGACAACGTGATGGACCTGGAGTTCGGCAAGGACGGCTCGCTCTACATGCTCGAGTACGGCGACGGGTTCTTCAGCGAGAACGAGGAGGCCCAGGTCTCCCGGATCGACTACATCGCCCGCACCGGCAACCACAGCCCGAAGCCGGTCATCAGCGCCGACAAGACCGCCGGCCAGCCGCCGCTGACCGTCGCCTTCGACAGCGCCGGGACGACCGATCCCGACGGCGACAAGCTCGTCTACCAGTGGGACTTCGACGGTGACGGCACGTTCGACGCCACCGGGAAGACCGCCACCCACACCTACGAGGAGCCGGGGGCCTACCGTGCGACTCTGACCGTCACGGACAAGGGCAAGGCGGGCCGCGGCAAGCACGCCTCGGCGGACGTCGACATCGTCGTCGGCAACGACGTTCCGGTGGTGACCCTGACGACCAGCCCGGCGCCCGGCGAGGCGTTCCACTTCGGTGACACCGTCCAGTTCCAGGTCGAGGTGACCGATGACCAGGCCGTCGACTGCTCCCGGGTCTCGGTGACGTACGTCCTGGGCCACGACGAGCACGGGCACCCGCAGTCCACCGCGAACGGCTGCAGCGGCTCGATCGTGACGACCGTCCCCGGTGGCCACGACCCCGGGCAGGACGATCTGAACGCCGTCTTCGTGGCGGAGTACACCGACCCCGGCGAGGGTGACATCCCGGCGCTCACCGGCAGTGACGAGGTGGTGATCGCACCCAGCGAGTGACCCTCGCGATCGACCTGAAAGGGGCATCCGGCCAGCCGTGGCCGGGTGCCCTTTTCGGCTACTTTGTCCAATCACTTTTCAAAGTTCGCCAGAAACTTTGCAGAAACCGCCGCGAAAGGGTTGTACAACGTGAGCGCGGTCACTAGTTTGTCTCTCGGTCACCGAATTCTGTGACTGCCATCACAGGCTGTGTCTGTGGTGGACCCCTTCACCCCGGACAGGAGGCAGCCGTGCGCGACGCAGACATCACCGTGCGGGTCTCCGCCACCGCCGACCCGGCGGCAGTCCGGGCCGCGCGGATGGGCCTGCTCCTGCGCTCGCTCCGCGACCGCGGCCCGCGCTCGCGTGGGCGCCTGGCCGAGGAGACCGGATTGACCCGCACGGTCGCGACCGGACTGATCGAAGAGCTCGCCGAGCTCGGGCTGGTCACCTGCGAGGACGCCGACCGTCGCGGCGCCGGCCGCCCCGGCGTCCAGGTCCGGCTCGTCGGCAGCTCGGTGTGCGGGGTCGGTGCGGAGATCAACGTCGACCATCTCGCCGTCGTCGCCGTCGACCTCGCCGGATCCGTGATCGCCGAGTTCCGTCGCGGCATCGACGGACGCAGTCTTCCGCCGGAGGGTGTGCTGGCCGAGGTCGCGGGCCTGGTCGACGACGCCCTCGCCGAGGCGCGGACCGCCGGCACGACCGTCGCGGGCATCACCATCGGTGTCGCGGGCCTCGTCGACACCGCCACGCAGCGGGTCACCCTCGCTCCCAACCTCGGCTGGCGCGACATCGACGCCGCCGAGGACGTACGCCGCCGGCTGGCCGCCGGCGCCGCACCGGTGCCGCCGGTGCGCGTGGCCAACGAGGCCACCCTCGCCGCCACCGCCGAGCTCGACCCCGCCGATCCCGACCGCGCCGACATGGTGGTGCTCTACGGCGAGGTCGGCCTGGGCGGCGCGATCGTCAGCGGCGGCCGGGTGGCCCCGGGCCGGCACGGCTGGGCCGGCGAGATCGGCCACCTCCCGGTCGACCCTCGCGGTCGGCTGTGCGGCTGCGGCCGCACCGGCTGCTGGGAGACCGTGGTCGGCCTGCGGGCGCTGCTCGAGGCGGCCACCGACCCCGACGACCCGGTCCGCGACCCCGTGCTCACCCTTGAGGAGCGCCTCGCCACCCTGGTCGAGCGGGCCCGGCTCGCCGACGGCCGCACCCTGGCCGCGCTGGCCGAGGTCGGGACCTGGCTCGGCACGGGCGCCGCCGTCCTGGTCAACACGCTCAACCCCGGCACCGTCGTGCTCGGCGGCTACTACGCCGTGCTCGGCGAGTGGCTGCGTCCGGCCGTCGAGGCACGGCTCGCCGCCGACGTCCTCGCGCCGCGGGCCGGCGGCACCCAGGTCGCGATCTCTGCCTTCGGCCCCACCGCCGCGGTACGCGGCGGCGCACTGGTCTCCCTGGAACCGGTGCTCTCCGACCCCACCGTCCTCGCCGACCTGCCCGAACTGCACGGAGGAACCCGATGACCCAGACCCCGAAGCCGTCGCCGGACGGCCCCGCCGCCAGCGCAGACGGGGGTGACGTACTGCTCGAGATGACCGGGATCGTGAAGCGGTTCCCCGGCGTGCTCGCCCTCGGCGGCGTCGACCTCGATGTCCGCGCGGGGGAGGTGCACTGCCTTCTCGGCCAGAACGGCGCCGGCAAGTCGACCCTCATCAAGGTGCTCTCGGCGGCGTACCAGCCCGACGAGGGGGAGATCCTCTGGGAGGGCGAGCCGGTCCGGCTGACCACGCCGGTCGCCGCCATGAAGCGCGGCATCTCGACGATCTACCAGGAGCTCGACCTGGTGCCCGGGCTCACCGTGACCGAGAACATCTTCCTCGGCCACGAGCTCGCCACCGCCGGGTTCAGCCGCCGGGCGGAGGCGACCCAGCGGGTGCGTACGCTCCTGGCCCGGCTCGGCCACAGCGAGGTCGACCCGAACCGTCTGGTCGGCGACCTCTCGCCCGCCGGGCAGCAGATCGTCAGCATGGCGCGGGCGCTGTCCCATGACACCCGCCTGCTCATCCTGGACGAGCCGTCGGCGGTCCTCGACCAGGAGGAGGTGGACAACCTCTTCCGGGTGATGCGCGGCCTCACCGCGGAGGGTGTCGCGATCATCTACATCTCCCACCGCCTCGAGGAGATCCGCCAGATCGGCGACCGGATCACGGTCCTCAAGGACGGCCGCACCGTGGCGACCGGGCTCTCGGTCGAGGAGACCCCGACCCGGGAGTTGATCACGCTGATGACCGGCCGCCAGATCGAGTACGTCTTCCCCGAGCGCCCCGCGACGCGACCCGGTCGGGACGGCACGCCGGTGCTCGAGGCCACGGGCCTGTCCGGCGACCGCTTCCACGACGTCGACCTCCGCGTCCATGCCGGCGAGATCGTCGGTCTGGCCGGACTGGTCGGCTCCGGCCGCTCGGAGATCCTCGAGACCGTCTACGGCGCCCGCCGCTCCAGCGCGGGCACGGTCACCGTCAACGGCCGCCGGCTGCGCCGCGGCTCGGTGCGCGCCGCGGTGGCCGCCGGGATCGGCCTCGCCCCCGAGGAGCGCAAGAGCCAGGGGCTGCTGCTCGACCAGGCGGTCTACCGCAACGTGACCGTCTCGTCCCTGAACCGGTTCTCCAAGGGCAGCTTCCTCGACACCGGCGCCGAGCGCCGCGCCGCCGAGGAGCTCAGCCGCTCGCTCGACGTACGTCCGGCCGGGGTGGACCGGCCGGTCCGCAACCTGTCGGGCGGCAACCAGCAGAAGGTCGTGCTCGCCCGGTGGCTGCTGCGCGACTGCAAGGTGCTGCTCCTCGACGAGCCCACCCGGGGCGTCGACGTCGGGGCGCGCACCGAGATCTACAACCTCGTCCGCCGCCTGGCCGACGAAGGTGTCGCCGTGGTCGTGGTGTCCAGCGAGGTGGAGGAGGTGCTCGGTCTCGCCGACCGGGTCCTCGTCATCAGCGAGGGCGCCGTCGTCCACGAGGGACCCGCCACCGAGATCGACGAGTCGAAGGTCCTGGACCTCGTGATGGAAGGAGAGGTCGCATGAGCGACACGCCAACAAACGCTGCTGTGGCCCAGGGGGACACGGCTCGGGTGGAGAAGGAGGCGGCCCGCCGGGCGGAGCCCGGCGGCGTCGCTCGGCTGATGCGCAGCGGCGCGGGCCACAACCTCGGCCTGGTCCTGGCGCTGGCGCTGCTGGCCCTGGTCGGCGTCATCTCCGGCGGCGACCGGTTCGCCTCGGTCGACAACGTGATGACGATCCTGCGCCTCGCGGCGGTGATCGGCGTGGTCAGCATCGGGATGACGTTCGTCATCACCGGCGGTGGCATCGACCTCTCGGTGGGCGCGTTGGTCGCGCTCTCCTCGGTCTGGTGCACGACGCTGTCCACGCAGGCGATGGCCAACGACTACCACTGGATCTTCATCGTCACCACGGCGCTCCTGGTCGGCGCGGGCGCCGGTCTGATCAACGGCCTGCTGGTGGCGTACGGCGGAGTGGTGCCGTTCATCGCCACCCTCGCGATGATGGCCAGCGCCCGCGGTCTGGCCGAGATCATCTCGGCGCGCAAGACCCAGATCCTCAGCGTGCCCGGCTTCACCGACGCGTTCTCCCGCGACATCCTCGGGATCTCGGTCCTGGTCTGGATCTTCGTCATCGTGGCCGTGATCGGCTGGGTCGTGCTCAACCGCACCACCTTCGGCCGGCGCACCCTGGCCATCGGCGGCAACCCGGAGGCCTCGCGCCTGGCCGGCATCAACGTACGCCGCCACACCGTGCTCCTCTACGTCCTCGTCGGTGTCTGCTGCGGCATCGCCGCGATCATGCTGGTCAGCCGCACCACGACCGGCAGCGCCACCCACGGCCAGCTCTACGAGCTGGATGCCATCGCCGCGGTCGTCATCGGCGGCACCCTGCTCGCCGGCGGGCGCGGCACCATCGTCGGCACCGTCTTCGGGGTGCTGATCTTCACGACCCTCACCAACGTGTTCGTGATCAACAACCTCTCGATCTCCGCTCAGGCCTTCACCAAGGGCCTGATCATCATCGCCGCCGTACTGCTGCAGAAGCGGTTCGCTCGACAGCCAGGGTCATGACCGCCCGACACCACCCAGCCAGCCGTCCACGGCTCTCGGACCAATCCCTTCTCCACCTCGCACGATCTAGGAGCACTTCCATGAAACTGAAGTCCACAGCAAGAATCGTCGTCGCCGGTCTCTCGGTGCTCGCCCTCTCGGCGTGCATCAGCAACACCCCCGAGAAGTCCGAGAACGTCGGTGGCACCTCCAACGCCAAGGCCGGCTCCAACGACGAGAAGGGCGACACGGTCGTCATCGGCTTCTCGGCGCCCGCCGCCGACCACGGCTGGATGGGTGCGATCAGCGAGCAGGCCAAGTCCGCCGCCGAGGCGTACGAGGACGTCGACCTGCGCCTGGCGGAGGGCACCAACGACGTCAGCCTGCAGATCAGCCAGGTCGAGACCTTCATCAACGACAAGGTCGACGCCATCGTGCTGCTGCCCTTCGACGGCGCCGCGATGACCCCGGTGGCTCTCAAGGCGATGGAGGCCGGCATCCCGGTCATCAACGTCGACCGTGAGTTCAACGACCCCAACGCCGCCCGGGTCACCGTGCTCGGTGACAACTACGGCATGGGCGTCTCGGCCGGTGAGTACGTCTGCGAGCAGGCCGGCGGCAAGACGGACGCCGTCGTCGCCGAGATCGCCGGCATCGACTCGCTGCCCCTGACCCAGGACCGCAGCAAGGGCTTCAAGGACGCGCTGGCCAAGTGCGACCTCGACGTCGACAACCGGGTCGCCGCCGACTTCACCGTCGAGGGCGGCGAGAAGGCGGCCTCCAACCTGCTCCAGGCCGCGCCGAAGATCGACTTCCTGTGGAACCACGACGACGACCAGGGCGTCGGCGTCCTCGCCGCGATCAACAACGCCGGTCGCGACGAGTTCACGATGGTCGGCGGCGCCGGCTCGGCCAACGCGATGCGCGAGATCGAGTCGGACAAGGGCGTCCTCAAGGCGACGGTCATCTACCCCTCCACCCAGGCCGCCGACGGGATCAAGCTCGCCCGGCTCCTGGCCCAGGACAAGGCCATGTCCGACCTGGTCGAGGTGACCGTGCCGCGCACCATCCAGCTGGACGCGCCGGTCGTCACCAAGGAGAACGTGGACGAGTTCCTGCCCACGGCCTTCGAGTCCTGATCGAGCCCGACCCAGTCAGACCGCAAGATCGCTCCGCGCTCGGGCGCGGAGCGACACCACCGAAACACAGGATCGAGTTCCGATGACCGAGCAGAACGCCACGCTCGGGGTGGGGATGATCGGCTATGCCTTCATGGGCGCCGTCCACTCCCACGCCTGGCGCAGTGCCCACCGCTTCTTCGACCTTCCCCTGACCCCGCGGATGCAGGTTCTCTGCGGCCGCGACGCGACTCGCGTGGCGGAGGCCGCCACCCGGTTCGGCTGGGAGGAGAGCGTCACCGACTGGCGTGACGTGATCGCCCGCGACGACGTCGACCTGGTCGACGTGTGTACGCCCGGCGACACCCACGCGGAGATAGCGATCGCCGCGCTCGAGGCCGGCAAGCACGTGCTCTGCGAGAAGCCGTTGGCCAACAGCGTGGCCGAGGCCGAGCGGATGGCCGCGGCCGCCGCGGTGGCCGCCGAGCGTGGGGTGCGGGCGATGGT
Organism: Nocardioides sp. NPDC000445; assembly: GCF_040300245.1. Classification (NCBI taxonomy): domain Bacteria; kingdom Bacillati; phylum Actinomycetota; class Actinomycetes; order Propionibacteriales; family Nocardioidaceae; genus Nocardioides; species Nocardioides sp. NPDC000445. The sequence goes on from NZ_JBEPDH010000020.1 coordinate 63,862, forward strand.
GGGTTTCACCTACCGCCGGGTGCCCGCCATCGCCCTGGCCCGGAAGCTGGTCGCCGACGGTCGTCTCGGGGAGCTCCACCACGTACGTGCGCAGTATCTCCAGGACTGGCTGGCCGACCCCGAGACCCCGCTGAGCTGGCGCCTCGACAAGACCAAGGCCGGCTCGGGTGCGCTCGGCGACATCGGCGCCCACGTCATCGACCTGACCCAGCACATCACCGGTGACCGGATCCTGGAGGTCTCCGGGATGCTGGAGACGTTCGTCAAGGAGCGCCCGGTGGCGGAGACCTCGTCCGGGCTCTCGGCCACCGCCGGCACCGAGCGCGGGCCGGTCACCGTCGACGACGCCGCGGTGTTCCTGGCGCGGTTCGCCGGGGGAGCGGTCGGCTCCTTCGAGGCCACCCGCTTCGCCACCGGCCGCAAGAACGCCATCCGGATCGAGATCAACGGGTCGAAGGGCAGCCTGGCCTTCGACTTCGAGGACATGAACGTCCTGCACTTCCACGACGCGACCCTGCCGGCCGCCGAGGGCGGCTTCCGCCGGATCGTCGTCACCGAGCCCGAGCACCCGTGGGTGGCCGGCTGGTGGCCCCCGGGCCACGGCCTCGGCTACGAGCACGGCTTCACCCACCAGGTCGTCGACCTCGTCCGGGCGCTCGGCGAGGGCGCCGAGCCGACGCCGACGTTCGCCGACGGACTCCAGGTGCAGCGCGTTCTCGCCGCGGTGGAGACCAGCTCCGACACCAGGACGTGGCAGGAGATCCCCACCTGATCCACCCGGGGCCGCTCGGCCGATTCCAGCCTGTTCAGACCGTTGAGCACAGAAGGGATACGCACATGAAGCACGGATCGAGAAGGTTCCGGACGCTGATCGCGGGAGTCGGGCTGGTGGCGGTGGCCGCCTTCGCCCCGGGCCTGTCACCGGCGCCGGCCGCGAGCGCGGACCGCTCCGAGGTGAGCGAGAGGGCCGGGACGTACGACGTCCTGGTGTTCTCCAAGACCGCTGGTTTCCGGCACGGCTCCATCCCCGACGGCATCGCGGCGATCGAGAAGCTGGGGGCCGAGAACGGCTTCACGGTGACCGCCACCGAGGACGCGGCGGTGTTCAACGACGCCGACCTGGCGGCGTACGAGGCGGTGCTGTGGCTCTCCACGACCGGTGACGTGCTCGACGCCGGGCAGCAGGCCGCGTTCGAGCGCTACATCCAGGACGGTGGTGGCTATGTGGGCGTGCACGCCGCCTCCGACACCGAGTACGACTGGCCCTGGTACGGCGGGCTCGTCGGCGCCTACTTCGCCGGCCACCCCGCCCAGCAGACCGCGACGGTGAAGGTGCACGCGCACAACACAGCGGCGACGGCCGAGATGCCGAAGCGGTGGACGCGCTGGGACGAGTGGTACAGCTTCCGCGACCGTCCGGCCGACTCGATCCGGGTCCTCGCCGACCTCGATGAGACCAGCTACGACCCGGGCCGCTTCGCCATGGGCGACCCGCACCCGATCGCCTGGTGCCATCGCTACGACGGCGGCCGGGCCTTCTACACCGGCATGGGCCACACCTCGGAGTCGTTCACCGAGCCGGAGTTCCTCTCCCACGTGCTCGGCGGCATCCAGATGGTCGCCGGCGTCGCCCGCTTCCGCTGCGAGGCGGACAGATGAGCGGACGGACGAACGGGCGGGTCGGGCTGTGGCTGGTCGGCGCCTGCGGCTCGGTGGGCGTCACGACGACCGTCGGCGCGCTGGCCGTCCGGGCCGGGCTCGCCGGGCGGGTCGGACTGGTCGCCGAGCAGCCGGAGATCGCCGCCGCCGGGCTGCCCGCCTTGGACGACCTGGTGATCGGTGGGCACGACCTGCGGGCGGACCCGTTGCTGAAGCGGGCCGAGCGGCTCGCCGCGGGCGGGGTCGTTCCCGCCGGGATCCTGCCGGCGATCGCCGGCGAGCTGGAGGAGGTCGAGAGGCGGCTGCGTACGGGCTACGACCCGGCGGGCGCCGAGCCGCAAGGTGTCGCGGTCGAGCGGCTGACCGCCGACCTCGTCGCCTTCCGCGAGGAGCACGGGCTCGAGCGGGTGGTCGTGATCGACGTGGCGAGCACCGAGCCGCCGGCCGAGGTCGTGGACGGCGGCCCGCTCGCCGATCCCGACGCCCTCGACGCGGCGCTGGCCGCGGGGGAGTCCCCGCTGCCGGCCAGCTCGGTCTACGTCCTGGCCGCCTACCGGGCCGGCTGCCCGGTGGTCTCGTTCACGCCCAGTCCCGGGCCGCGGCTGCCGGTGCTCGTCACCCTCGCCGAGCGCGCCGGGCTCCCGTGGACGGGATCGGACGGGAAGACCGGGGAGACGCTGCTGAAGTCTGCGCTGGCGCCGATGTTCTCGACGCGCGCGCTGCAGGTCAACGCCTGGGCCTCCTACAACATGCTCGGTGGCGGGGACGGCGCGACGCTCGCCGATCCGGCCAACGCGCAGAGCAAGCTCGTCACCAAGGCCCAGGGGCTGGAGGCGATGCTCGGTCACCCGGTGCAGGGGCCGATGCACATCGACTACGTCCCCGACCACGGCGACTGGAAGACCGCCATCGACCACGTCTCGTTCGAGGGGTTCCTCGGGGTGCGGATGTCGCTGCAGTTCACCTGGAGCGGCTGCGACTCCGCGCTGGCCGCACCCCTGGTGCTCGACCTCGCCCGGCTCGTCCTGCGCGCGCAGGAGGCGGGGGAGAGCGGACCGCTTCCGTTCGGGTTCTTCTTCAAGGACCCGGCCGGCTCCACCGAGCACCGGCTCGGTACGCAGTGGGAAGAGCTGGTCGCGTGGTGCGCTCGGGTGGGCGCATGACATCTCGCGCCCGAGCCTTTGCCGAGCTGGTCCGGCTGCCGGCGGCCCTCACCGTTCCGGGTGACACCCTGGCCGGTGCCGCCGCGGCCGGTCCGCTGCGGGCCCGCGCGGTCGCGATGCCGGCCGCCTCGGTGGCGCTCTACTGGGCCGGGATGGCGCTCAACGACTGGGCCGACCGGGACCTCGACGCCGTCGAGCGCCCCGAGCGGCCGATCCCGTCGGGCCGGGTCAGCCCGCGGCAGGCGCTCGGGGTGGCCGTCGGGCTGACCGCGGCGGGTGTCGGGCTGGCCGGGCTCGCCGGCGGGCGTCCGGCCGCGGTGACGGCGGCCGCCCTGGCCGGGACGGTGTGGGCCTACGACACCGTCCTCAAGGACACCTCGGCCGGACCGGTCGCGATGGCCGCGGCCCGTGGCCTCGACGTGCTCCTCGGCGCGAGCGCGAGCGGGCGTACGCGCGCCGGGCTGGTGCCTGCCGGCATGCTCGCCGCCCACACCGCCGGGGTCACCCTGCTCAGCCGGGGCGAGGTCCACGGCACCCGTCCCGTCACCGCGACCCTCGCCGGGGCGGTCACGGTCGCGACCGCGGCCGCGGCGGCCGGCCACGGGCGGGCGGCGCTGCCCGTCGCCCTCGCCGCGACGTACGCACGCAGTGTCGGCTCCGCGCAGCTGGCCGCGGTCTCCTCGCCGGATGCCGGTACGGTCCGGCGGGCCACCGGCGCCGGGATCCGCGGGATGATCCCGCTCCAGGCCGCGCTCATCGCCCGCCGCTCTCCGCTGGCCGCGGTCGCGCTGCTGGCCGCCGGCCCGATCGTCAAGGCCGCCTCGAAGGTGGTGTCACCGACATGAGCACGACGGGCACGCTGCGGTTCGGCTACGGCACCAACGGCATGCACAGCCACCGGCTCGAGGACGCGTTGAGCCTCCTGGCAGCGCTGGGCTACGACGGGGTCGCGCTGACCCTCGACCACCTGCACCTGGACCCCTTCCGGCCGAACCTTGCGGGCCGGGTCGCCCAGGTCGGCCGTCGGCTGGACGAGCTCGGCCTGTCGGTCGTGATCGAGACCGGGGCTCGCTACATCCTCGATCCTCTTCGCAAGCACTACCCGACCCTGCTCCACCCGGGACCGGACGCGAGCCGCCGGGTCGACTATCTGCACCGGGCGGTCGAGGTGGCCGCCGACCTCGGCGCCGAGGCGGTCTCGTTCTGGTCGGGCACCCTGCCGGACGGCGTGGACGAGGACCGGGCCTGGGGACGCCTGTGCGACGGGGTGTGGCGGGTCCTCGACCTCGCCGGTCGCCGCGGCGTCGTGTGCGCCGTCGAGCCCGAGCCCGGGCACTTCGTCGACACCCTCGACTCCGTGATCGAGCTGCGCCGGCGCCTCGACGACCCGGAGCTGCTGCGGGTCACGCTCGACCTCGGTCACGTGGTGTGCAACGAGCCGCGGGGGATGGCCGAGACCATCCGCCTCGCCGGGCCGCTGCTGGCCAACGTGCAGGTCGACGACATGGTCGAGGGAGTCCACGAGCACCTGGAGCTGGGCACCGGCGAGGTCGACTTCGCCGTCGCGCTCGGCACCCTGGTCGAGATCGGCTACACCGGGCTCGCCGCGCTCGAGCTGCCCCGCCAGTCCCACGCCGCCCCGGTCGTCGCCGAGCGCTCCCTCGCGTTCCTGCGGGACACGCTCGCAGGGGTTTCCAGATCTGTGGAGGTGCAGTCATGAACATGTCTTCGGAAGGTGACCGTGTTGGTCTCGACACGCCTCCGCCTAGCGGCTCCGGCGGCTCGACCAGCGATGCCTCCGTCGGTCGAGCCGCGAGCGCCAGCGAGCGTGTCGAGACCAACACGGTTGCCAACGAGCGGACACTCGATGCCTGGTGCGCCGAGATCGAGACCGACCCCACCCGGATCAGGACCCGCTTCCCGGCCGCGGCCAGGGAGATCGGCCGCACTCCGGGCACCTCGCCCGAGCCGGGTGCGGAGCGGGTCGAGGACGACGTACGTGTGCGGCTGCTGCTGGCGCTCGGCCGTGGCCTGGCCGGTGACCCCGACGCGTTGAGCGCCGAGGTACACGACCTCTACCGCTTCGGCGACGCCGACGAGCGACGGGCGGTCCTGCTCGGCCTCGGGCACCTCGACGAGGCGATCGGCGACCGTGCCGTCGACCTGCTCCACGACGCGCTGCGCACCAACGACCCGCGCCTGGTGGCAGCCGCGCTGGGGACGTACGCCGCTCGTCTCGATCCCGCCGCGTGGCGCCAGGCCGTCCTCAAGTGCCTCTTCGTCGGCGTACCTCTTCGTCTGGTGGCCGGCCTCGACGGACCCGACGGACCCACAGGATCCGACGACGAGCTGCGCCGGATGGTCGCCGACTATGCCGCCGAGCGGCGAGCGGCCGGCCGCGAGGTGCCCGCTGACGCCCTCTCCTTCCTGCCCGCCCCCACCCAGACCGCTCGGGAGTCCTGATGCGCATCTTCGACCCGCACATCCACATGACCTCGCGTACGACCGACGACTACGAGGCGATGTACGCCGCCGGCGTCCGTGCCCTCGTGGAGCCGGCCTTCTGGCTCGGCCAGCCGCGGACCAGCGTCGACTCGTTCGTCGACTACTTCGACGCGCTGGTCGGCTGGGAGCGGTTCCGGGCCTCGCAGTTCGGCATCGCCCACCACTGCACGATCGCGCTCAACCCGAAGGAGGCCAACGACCCCCGCTGCACCCCGGTGCTCGACCTGCTGCCGCGCTACCTCGCCAAGGACGGGGTCGTCGCGGTCGGCGAGATCGGCTTCGACTCGATGACCGAGGACGAGGAGAAGGCGTTCAGCCGCCAGCTGGAGCTGGCCCGCGAGTTCGCGCTGCCCGCGATGGTGCACACGCCCCACCGCGACAAGCTGGCCGGCACCCGCCGCACCCTCGACCTCGTCGAGGCGGCCGGGATGGAGCCCGGGATGGTCGTCGTCGACCACCTCAACGAGGTGACCGTCGACGTCGTCGACGAGGCCGGCGCCTGGATGGGCTTCTCGATCTATCCGGACACCAAGATGGACCCCGACCGGATGGTCGCGATCCTCCAGCGCCGTGGTCTCGACCGGGTGCTGGTCAACTCCGCCGCCGACTGGGGCAGGTCGGATCCGCTCCGGACAAGGGCGACCGGCGAGGCGATGCTGGCGGCCGGCTTCACCGAGGACGACGTCGACCGGGTGCTGTGGCGCAACCCGGTGGAGTTCTTCGGCCAGAGTGGACGGCTGCTGCTCGACGTACCTGCGGCCGACCAGGGCGCGACCTTCGCCGGCAACTCGCTGCTGCGAGGTGAGCGGGCATGAGGTTCCGGCACCGCGACGGCACGGTCGTCCACCTCGGCTACTGCAGCAACGTGCATCCCGCCGAGAACGTCGACGGCATCCTCGACCAGCTCCGCCGCTACGCCGGCGAGGTGCGCGCCCGGCTCGGCGTGCAACGGCTCGGCCTCGGTCTGTGGCTGCCCGCCGCCACCGCGCACGAGCTCGCCGGCGACCCGGCCACCCTCGACCGGTTGCGCACCGGCCTGGACCGCCACGGCCTGGAGGTCGTCACGCTCAACGCCTTCCCGTACGCCGGTTTCCACGCTCCGGTCGTGAAGCGCGACGTCTACTCCCCGGACTGGTCGACCCGGCGCCGCCTCGACTACACCCTCGACTGCGCGCGGGTCCTGTCGGCGCTGCTGCCCGACGATGCCTCCCGCGGCAGCATCTCGACGCTCCCGCTGGGCTGGCGCACCCCGTGGTTCACCGACCGCGACCGGGCGGCGCGCGAGCTGATCGGCGAGCTCGCCGACGGCCTGGCCGGCATCGAGGCCGAGCACGGCCGGCCCGTGCGGGTTGGGTTCGAGCCCGAGCCCGGCTGCGTCGTGGAGACGACCCGGGACGCGGTCACCCGGCTCGCCGGACTGGCGCCGGACCATCTCGGGATCTGCGTCGACACCTGCCACCTCGCCACCCAGTTCGAGGACGCCACCGAGGCGCTCGACCGGCTGCGGGTGGCCGGGCTGCCGGTCGTCAAGGTCCAGGTCTCCGCCGCCCTGCACGCCGACGACCCGAGCGACCCGGCGACCCGGGAGGCCCTGGCCTCCTACGCCGAGGACCGCTTCCTCCACCAGACCCGCGAGCCGCGCGGGGCGCGGGTGGACAGCCGTGACGACCTGCCCGAGGCGCTCGCCGGCCATCGCCCGCTGCCGGCCGAGCATCCCTGGCGGGTGCACTTCCACGTACCTCTCCACGCCGATCCGGCCCCGCCGCTGCGCAGCACCCGCGACCACCTGGCGGGCACGCTCGACGCGCTCCTCGGCGGCCCGGTGGCCCACACCGACCACCTCGAGGTCGAGACCTACACCTGGGGCGTACTGCCCGAGCAGGTCCGCCCCGATGGCGACGCCGGCCTGGTCGCGGGCATCGCGGCCGAGCTGGCCTGGACCCGCGACCGGCTCCTCGAAGCCGGTCTCGAACAGCTGCAGGAGGCATCGGCATGAGCGACAACCACAACGAGAAGCTGCTGGTCATCGACGTGGTCGGCATGACCCCCGAGCTGCTCCAGCACATGCCGCGGGTGCGGCAGGTGGGGGAGTCGGGGTTCACCGCCGAGCTGGGCACGGTGCTGCCCGCGGTCACCTGCTCGGTCCAGTCGACCTTCCTGACCGGCGCGCTGCCGCGGGATCACGGCATCGTCGGCAACGGCTGGTACTTCCGCGACCTCGGAGAGGTGCTCCTGTGGCGCCAGCACAACGCGCTGGTGCAGGGCGAGAAGCTGTGGGACGTCGTCCGCAGGCGCCGTCCCGGCGCGAAGGTCGCCAACATCTGCTGGTGGTACGCCATGGGTGCCGACGTCGACACCACGGTCACCCCGCGCCCGGCCTACCACGCCGACGGCAAGAAGTCGCCGGACTGCTGGACGTGGCCGCCCGAGCTCCACGACACCCTCACCTCGGAGCTGGGCCCGTTCCCGCTGTTCACCTACTGGGGTCCCACGGCCTCGATCAAGAGCTCGGCCTGGATCGTCGCTGCCGCCCGCAAGGTCATGCCCGACCACGACCTCACCCTCGTCTACGTCCCGCATCTCGACTACGACCTGCAGCGGTTCGGCCCCGACAGCCCGCAGGCGGCCCAGGCTGCCCGCGACGTCGACGCCACCCTGGCGCCGCTGCTCGACGACGCCGAGGCCGCAGGCGTACGCGTCGTGCTGCTGAGCGAGTACGGCATCACCCGCGCCACCCGTCCGGTCGACGTCAACCGGCTGCTGCGCCGCGAGGGCCTCCTGCACGTCCACCACAACGCCACCGGCGAGCTGCTCGACCCGTGGACGTCGCGGGCCTTCGCGGTCGCCGACCACCAGATCGCCCACATCTACATCAAGGACCCCGCCGACCTGGACCGCGTGCGGGACCTGCTCACCGGCCTCGACGGCGTGGCCGAGGTCCTCGACCGCGCCGGCCAGGCGGCGTACGGACTCGATCACGAGCGCGCCGGCGAGCTCGTCGTGGTGGCCGAGCCGGATGCCTGGTTCACCTACTACTACTGGCTCGACGACGCGAACGCGCCCGACTTCGCCCGCGGTGTCGAGATCCACAAGAAGCCCGGCTACGACCCTGCCGAGCTGTTCCTCGACCCCGAGGACCGCTGGGTCAAGCTGCGCGCCGCCACCACGCTGGCCCGCAAGACGGCCGGGCTGCGCTACGCCATGAGCGTGGTGCCGCTCGACCCCGCCCCGGTCTCCGGCAGCCACGGCCGGCTGCCGGACGACCCCGAGCACGGCCCGGTGCTCGTCTGCTCCGACGCCTCCGCCAAGCGCGACCGGTTCGAGGCCACCGAGGTCCGCGACCTGCTCGCATCCCTGCTCCCCTGAACCGCTCCCCTGAGGAAGGACAACCACACCATGACCCGACCGATCACTCTCTTCACCGGCCAGTGGGCCGACCTGCCGTTCGAGGAGGTCTGCCGCCTCGCCTCCGAGTGGGGCTACGACGGCCTCGAGATCGCCTGCTGGGGCGACCACCTCGACGTCTGGCAGGCCGCCGAGGACGAGACGTACGTCCAGGCGAAGCTGGACCTGCTGGCCAAGCACAACCTGCAGCTCTTCACGATCTCCAACCACCTCAAGGGCCAGGCGGTCTGCGACGACCCGATCGACCAGCGTCACCGGGACATCCTGCCCGCCAAGATCTGGGGTGACGGCGACCCCGAGGGCGTACGTCAGCGGGCGGCCGAGGAGGTGAAGATGACCGCCCGGGCGGCGAAGAACCTCGGGGTCAAGACGGTCGTCGGCTTCACCGGCTCCTCCATCTGGAAGTACGTCGCGATGTTCCCGCCCGTCTCCCAGGAGATGGTCGAGGCCGGCTACCAGGACTTCGCCGACCGGTGGAACCCGATCCTCGACGTCTTCGACGAGTGCGGGGTGCGGTTCGCCCACGAGGTCCACCCCTCCGAGATCGCCTACGACTACTGGTCGACCGTGGCGACGCTGGAGGCGATCGGCCACCGCGAGGCGTTCGGGCTCAACTGGGACCCCAGCCACATGGTGTGGCAGCAGGTCGACCCGGTCGGGTTCCTGTGGGACTTCCGCGACCGGATCTACCACGTGGACTGCAAGGACACGAAGATGCAGACCGGCAACGGCCGCAACGCCCGGCTCGGCTCCCACCTCGCGTGGGCCGACCCGCGCCGCGGCTGGGACTTCGTCTCCACCGGCCACGGCGACGTGCCGTGGGAGCAGTGCTTCCGGATGCTCAACTCCATCGGCTACGACGGCCCCATCTCGGTCGAGTGGGAGGACGCCGGCATGGACCGTCTCGTCGGTGCCCCCGAGGCGCTCGAGTTCGTCCGCCGGCTCGCCTTCGACGCCCCCGACGCCTCCTTCGACGCCGCCTTCAGCACCACCGACTGACTCGACCCCCGAGAGTTCGACAACCCGAGAGGAAACCCCCATGTGTTACGGATTCGATGGTGAGGGCGCGCTGCGCCGCTCGCTGGAGGAGCGTGGCCTGAGCCGTCGCTCCATGTTCAAGGGCGCCCTGGGCGCCGTCGCCGGCGGTGCCGCGCTGGCGGCCGTTCCGGGTCTGCTCTCGCCGGCCGGCGCTGCCGTGGCGGCCAAGCGCGGCGGGTGCCGGGTGCCTCCGGGCCGGATCAGCATCCAGCTGTGGACCGTCCGCAACGCGCTGTGGGGCGACCCGGGCTTCGACGCCACGCTGACCTCGATCGCCGAGATGGGCTACCCGCGGGTGGAGCAGGCTCTGGGCTACTTCGACAAGACAGCGGCCGAGCTGCGGGCCTTCTACGACGGCCTCGGCATCCGCGCCTCCTCGTCCCACGACGGCATCAGCGCCACCCCCGCCGAGCTGCAGACCAAGCTGCAGAACGCCGCGACCCTCGGCCAGCGCTACATGGTGGTGCCCTACCTCGCCTCCAACTCGCTCTCGGACTGGCAGACCTGGGCGGAGCAGATGAACGTCGAGGCGGCGGCCGCGAAGCGCTACGGGATCGCCTACGGCTACCACAACCACGCCCACGAGTTCACCACCGATCTCGGCGGTGGGGTGACCCCGTGGGACGTCCTCACCACCGAGCTGGACCCGGCTCTGGTGCACCTCGAGATCGACATCTACTGGGCCGTCACCGGCGGGGTCAACCAGGGCCTGTCCAACGACGACGCCGTCGACTTCGCGATCGACACCATCAAGTCGGGCCCGCAGCGGGTGCGGCAGTACCACGTCAAGGACCGCAACCCCACCACCGGCGACCACGTCGACCTCGGCACCGGCTTCATCGACTTCGCCAAGGTCTTCGCGGCCCACGAGGTCGAGGAGTACATCGTCGAGAACGACACCCCGGAGATCAGCCCGCTCCACACCGCGGAGGTCGGCTACTCCTACCTGCGTGGCCTGCGCTACTGACGTACGCCTCTGACGTACGTCACGCCTGACCCGGCAGCCGCCCCCGACCCTCCCTGCGGGGCGGCTGCCGTCTCCTCCCGGACACTCGGTGAACCCTCCGAGAAGTCGGGATGACGACCGTCCCCAAACGGTCGGGTGCCCCGTGTCGGGTGCTGCGAACCCTCGGCGAGGGTCATAGGCTGAAGACCATGCCATCGCCCCGGGTATCGCTGATCACCGCTGTCTACAACCCGCCCGCCGATGCCTTCGAGGACACGATCGCGTCGGTCCTCGGCCAGACCCATGAGGACTGGGAGTGGGTTCTCAGCGACGACCGCTCACCCGCGCCCTGGGTGCTTCCGCGGCTTCGCGAGCTCGCCGCGAAGGAGCCGCGGGTGCGGATCGTGGAGCGTGCCGAGAACGGTGGCATCGTGGCCGCCTCGAACTCGTCGCTGGCCGAGGCGACCGGCGAGCTGATCGCGCTGCTCGACCACGACGACGTGCTCGAGCCGAACGCGCTGGAGAAGATGGTCCGCGCCTATGACCGGTTCGAGGACCTCGACTACGCCTACAGCGACCAGGACCTGATGAGCGACGCCGGCGAGCTCCGCGACGCCTACTACAAGCCCGACTGGTCCCCGGAGCGGCTGCGGCACCACAACTACTGCACCCACTTCTCGGTGTTCCGCCGCTCGGTCGTGGAGGAGGTCGGCGGCTTCCAGGAGGGCTTCGACGGCTCCCAGGACCACGACCTCGTCCTTCGGGTCAGCGAGCGCGCGCGGCGCATCGTCCACGTCCCCGGCGCGCTCTACCACTGGCGCATGGTGCCGGGCTCCGCCGCCGCGGACAACCAGGCCAAGCCGTACGCCTGGGACGCCGGCGTACGCGCCGTCCAGGCCCACCTCGACCGGCTCGGGATCCGGGCCACGGCCTCGCGGGGCGTCTCACCCGGGCTCTACCGCGTCGAGCGGGAGCCCGACCTGGACACCCCGGTCAGCGTCATCATCCCGACCATCGGCACCAGTGCGATCGTGTGGGGCGAGAAGCGCGCGATGGTCGTCGAGACCGTACGCTCCGTGGTCGCCTCCACCCAGCACCGCAACGTCGAGTTCGTGATCGTCTACGACACCCCGACCCCGGCCCCGGTGCTGGAGGCGCTGCGGGCCATCGAGGGCGCCGACATCAAGCTCGTAGAGTTCACCGAGAAGTTCAGCTTCAGCGCCAAGTGCAACGTCGGCGCCGCCCACGCCACCGGTGACGTCCTGATCTTCCTCAACGACGACATGGAGGCCTACTCCGAGGGCGTCATCGAGAACCTGATCGCGCCGCTGCGCGAGCCGGACGTCGGCATGACCGGTCCGAAGCTCCTCTTCGAGGACTACCGCATCCAGCACGCCGGGCTGGTCTACGGCAGCGGCACCATCACCCACGCCTACTACCGCGCGCGCCCCGAGGAGCGGGGCAACCACGGCGAGCTGCACATCAACCGGGAGACCTCCGCCCTGACCGGCGCCTGCCTCGCGATGCGGCGCGAGGTCTTCTTCGACGCCGGTGGCTTCAGCGAACGCCTCCCGGTCAACTACAACGACGTCGACCTGTGCCTCAAGGTGCGTCGTTCACTGGGCCTGCGCCTGGTCTGGCTCCACGACGTCACCCTCTTCCACTTCGAGTCCGTCAGCCGCGACAACGCGGTCCACGACTGGGAGAAGGATTTCATCAACAACCGCTGGGGCAACTACGAGTACGTACGCGAGGCCTACTCGAACGGAGTCCGCTGACCCACGTGCGATCGCCGAGTCGGCGCAAACTGACCGGACGGGTCGCCGAGTCGGCGCGTTATGACGAGCCGACTCGGCGAGGAACTTGGTCAGAACGAGCCGACTCGGCGCTCAGCCCTGGGCTGCGCGGCGGAGGCGGCGTACGACTCGTCGGCCGAAGTTCCGCACCGGGTGGCGGGTGGCGTAGGTCAGGTCGGCCTCGAGGCCGGCTACCTTGCCGCGCAGCCGCTCGATGCGCTCGCGGCGGCGCCGGTTGACCTCGCGGGCCTCGCGCAGCTGCTTGGACAGGGTGCCGACCCGGGCCTGGGCGGAGTTGGCGGAGGCCTGGATGCCGAGGATGTGGTCGCGGGTGGCCAGCCGGGATCGGGTGACCTCCTCGAACTTCTGGGTGTGTACGTCGCGGAGCCGGACCTCGTCGGCCGGGGCGGCCTGGACGAGCTCGGGAGCGGCCGGCGCGACCTCGCCGTCGGCGAGCGGCCGGGCGGCCAGCTGGAACTGGTAGACCAGCGCGTCGGGCTGCAGGCGCACCCACTCCACGGCCACCTCGGGGAGCAGGCCGGGGTCGACGGAGACCTCGACGTTGAGCGGGTCGGCCGTGGTGCCGCGCAGGTCCTCGACCGCGTAGCCCGCCTCGGTGAAGAGCTGCAGCAGCCCCTCGCGTGAGTAGAACTTGATGTGGGTGCGGTCCAGGAGACCGGTGTCGGTGGTCTGCCAGCGGCCCTGGAGCAGGGCGAGGCGGACCGAGCCGTGGGTGACGTTGGGGATCGAGATGACCACCTGGCCGCCAGGGGCGAGCAGGTCACGGGCCTGCTCGAGCGCCGCCCGCGGGTCGACGAGGTGCTCGAGGACGTCGGCGAAGATCACCACGTCGAAGGAGCCGGGCTCGACGATCTCGGTCAGCGGGGTGGCGTCGAGGTCGGCGACGACCACCCGCTCCAGGACCTTCTCGGCCAGGCTCGCCGCCTCCGGGTCGATCTCGATGCCGGTGACGGTGCAGCCGCGCTCGGTGAGGATCCGGCCGATCTCACCGGTCCAGCAGCCGACGTCGAGGACCCGCTTCCCACTGCCCGCCGAGACGGCGGACTCAGCCAGGTCGATGACCTGCACATGGCTGGTGTTGCGGTGATCGAGGTCGATCTCGACGGCGTAGTGCGACATGCGACGAGGGTAGCGACCTTTGGTGGCGCCGCGCGGGTCCGGCACGGGTGATTTACAGGCTGTTTCGACGCTTCGGCGACGTACGGTGAAATGGTCTGTTACACAGTGGAAACAGATGTTTCGGGGTGTCGAAACGTCCCCGGGTGAAGGTGGCGGCGAAGATGACAGGATCAAGGACCTCTGGAGGCGCCCTCTCGTGAAGCTCGTGACCGCAGTGATCAAGCCCCATAAGTGGGAGGACGTGCGCGAGGCCCTCGAGGCCTTCGGCGTGACCGGCATGACCGTCTCCGAAGTCTCCGGCTACGGCCGGCAGAAGGGTCACACCGAGGTCTACCGCGGCGCCGAGTACGACATCGCCCTGGTGCCGAAGATCCGCATCGAGATCGTCGTCGAGGACGAGGATGCCGCGGACGTCGTCGGGATCGTCGTGAAGACCGCACAGACCGGACGGATCGGCGACGGGAAGGTCTGGCTCAGCCCGATCGAGTCCGTCGTCCGTGTTCGGACCGGTGCACGTGATGCCGAGGCGCTCTGACTAGGCTTCGTCCGAGTGCCGGTCCATCGAATCCCACCGGAGGAGAGAAATGAAGCTCGTCACCGCAGTGATCAAACCCCACAAGTGGGAGGACGTTCGCGTCGCCCTCGAAGCTGTCGGTGTCACCGGCATGACCGTCTCCGAGGTCTCCGGCTACGGCCGGCAGAAGGGTCACACCGAGGTCTACCGCGGCGCTGAGTACGACGTCGCTCTGGTGCCGAAGATCCGCATCGAGATCGCCGTGCCCGACGAGGAGGTCGAGTCGGTGGTCAGCGCCATCGAGACCTCGGCGAAGACCGAGCGCATCGGTGACGGCAAGGTCTGGGTCTCCCCGCTGGAGACCATCGTGCGGGTCCGCACCGGCGACCGCGACGACGCCGCGATCTGAATCCATGAAGGAGGTTGCGCGTGACCGCTGAGGGCCGGGCGGCGCGCACAGCCGAGGCAGACGAGCAGTGCGCCAAGGCGTACGCCGCAGCGGGCGGCCCCGAGGTCGGGGTCGCCCTCGTCGCGGTCGGAGGATACGGGCGCGGGGAGCTCGCACCGTTCTCCGACTGGGACGTGGTCCTGGTGCACGACGACGCCGTCTCGCCGGGTTCGGTGGCCGAGCAGGTCTGGTATCCGCTCTGGGACACCGCGCCCAGGCTCGACCACTCGGTGCGGTCGTTCTCCGAGATGCTCTCCTCCTCGACCGGTGACCTCCGGGTCGCCCTCGGGCTGCTCGACATCCGGCACCTGGCCGGCGACCGCGGGCTGGTGCTGCGGCTGCGTACGACGATGCTGGCGCACTGGCGCAAGCACGCCCGGGCCCTGCTGCCCGAGCTGAGGACGATGAGCGTGGAGCGACACCGGCGTGCCGGTGAGCTCGCGCACGCCTCGGTGCCGGATCTGAAGGAGATGTACGGCGGGCTGCGGGACGCGGTTGTGATCAAGGCGATCGTGGCGACCTGGCTGGTCGACGTGCCCGCGGTCGACCTGGAGAAGTCGCGCCGTGCCATGCTCGATGTCCGTGATCTCGTGCAGGAGATCGGCGGGCGGGCCACCGACCGGGTCGTGCCGGAGATGTGGGACCAGCTCGCCGAGCGGCTCGAGCTGGCCGACGCCCGCACGGCACAGGCCCACGTACGCACCATCGGCCGCCGCCTCACCCATCTCTCCCGTCTGGCCTGGCGGCGGGTCGACGGCGTCCTGGAACGCTCGCGGCCCGGAGCCCCGCGCCGCCCGCGGCTCGCGCCGCTGGGCAACGGTCTGGCGCTCGCCTCGGGTGAGGTGGTGCTGGTGCCGGGCGCCCGTCCGTCGCGGGATCCGCTGATGCTGCTGCGCGCCTCGGCGCTCGCCGCCGAGCACGGGGTCGCGCTGGCGCCGCCGACCGCCGCGCGACTGGCCCGGGACACCCCGGCGCTGGCCGAGCCGTGGCCGGAGGAGGCTCGGCATCTGTTCGTACGGCTCCTGGGTGCCGGACGCGGGCTGCTCGCGGTCTGGGAGACGCTGGAGGAGACCGGCGCGGTCTCCCGGATCCTGCCCGAGTGGGAGCGGATCCGGCTCCTCCCGCACGCTTCGATCATCCACCGGTTCACCGTCGACCGGCACACCATCGAGACCTGCATCGAGGCGGTCGCGCTGCTGCCGCGCGTGGCCAGACCCGATGTGCTGCTGGTCGCGGCTCTGCTCCACGACATCGGCAAGGGGTCGCTGACCGAGCACAGCGTCGCGGGGGAGCCGATCGCCCGCCGGATCGCCTCCCGGATGGGCTTTCCGGAGGAGGAGGTCGACCTGATCTCGCAGCTGGTGCGATGGCACCTGCTGCTGTCGGTGACCGCGACCACCCGTGACCCGGACGACCCGGCGACCGTCGACCTGGTGGTGGACACGATGGGCGATGCCGAGGCGCTCGCCCTGCTCACCGCGCTCACCGAGGCCGACGCCCGGGCGACCAGCACCCAGGCATGGAGCACCTGGCGGGCCCGGCTCATCCTGGACCTCGCCCGACGGGCCGCGCGGGTCCTCGACACCGGCGTCGCCGCGGGGGAGCGGCCGCAGGCCGCGGTGGAGATCCCCGAGAGCGTACGTTCGGGCTCGACCTCCTTCCGCGCCGAGCCGCTCGCCGACGGCGCCCGGGTGTGGGTGATCGCGCCCGACCGGCTCGGCCTGCTCGCCGACCTGGCCGCGACCTTCGCGGTCGCGCGGCTGCCGGTCAGAGCGTGTCGTGCCTGGCAGCAGGGCGGTTTCGGGGTCAGCGTGTGGGACCTCGACGACTCCTATGTCGACGCCGCGGTGCTGCGCACGCGCTTCTCCGCCATCACCGAGGGCCGCCTCGACCCGGCTACCCGGCTGGCCCCGAGCGCGGCCGCGCGGGGGAGCGAGCCCTCGGTCGTCGTACGGCCCGAGGCATCCAGCAAGGCCACCGTCCTCGAGGTGCGCACCGTCGACCGTCCCGGGGTCGTCTACACGGTCGCCGTCGCGCTGGCGCGGATGGAGATCGCGGTCCGCTCCGCCCACATCTCCACCCTCGGCCCGCAGGCCGTCGATGTGTTCTACCTCCAGGAGGCCTCGGCCGGAGCCCTCGCCGAGCACCGGGCGGCCGAGGCGGCCCACGCGGTCCGCGCGGCCCTCGAATGCTGACCGAGGTATCTCGGTCAGCATCCCGCACGCGCCCGCCGGATATCACGCCACGTACAACAGTTCGTTAGGCTTGGCAGGACAACCACTCTGCTGAAGGACCGCCTTGTTCGCCACGCTCTCCGACCGGCTCGCCACGACGTTCAAGAACATTCGGGGCAAGGGCCGCCTCACCGATGCCGACATCGACGCCACCGCTCGCGAGATCCGCATCGCGCTGCTCGAGGCCGACGTCGCGCTGCCGGTGGTGCGCGAGTTCGTCGCCCGGGTCAAGGAGCGGGCACGCGGCGAGGAGGTCAGCCAGGCGCTGAACCCCGCCCAGCAGATCGTCAAGATCGTCAACGACGAGCTGGTCACGATCCTGGGTGGCGAGACCCGCCGGCTCCGCTACGCCAAGACCGGCCCGACCGTCATCATGCTCGCGGGTCTGCAGGGTGCCGGTAAGACCACCCTGGCCGCGAAGCTCGCGCTGTGGCTGAAGGAGCAGGGCAAGGCCCCGCTGCTGGTCGCCGCCGACCTGCAGCGGCCCAACGCGGTCAACCAGCTCCAGGTCAACGGTGAGCGCGTCGGCGTCCCCGTCTACGCGCCCCAGCCCGGAAACGGTGTCGGCAACCCGGTCGACGTGGCCCGCGATGCCGTCGAGGAGGCCAAGCGCAAGCTCCACGACGTGGTCATCGTCGACACCGCCGGCCGCCTCGGCATCGACGAGGAGCTGATGAAGCAGGCCGCCGACATCAAGGCGGCGGTCAACCCCGACGAGGTCCTCTTCGTCGTCGACGCGATGATCGGTCAGGACGCGGTCAACACCGCGCAGGCCTTCCTCGATGGCGTCGGCTACGACGGCGTGGTCCTCACCAAGCTCGACGGTGACGCCCGCGGTGGTGCGGCGCTCTCCATCGTCCAGATCACCGGCAAGCCGGTCATGTTCGCCTCCAACGGCGAGAAGATGACCGACTTCGACCTGTTCCACCCCGACCGGATGGCCGGGCGCATCCTCGACATGGGCGACATGCTCACCCTGATCGAGCAGGCCGAGAAGACCTTCGACCAGGGGCAGGCCGAGAAGGACGCGGCCAAGATCGCGACCGGCGAGTTCACGCTCGAGGACTTCCTCAAGCAGATGCAGCAGCTGCGCAAGCTCGGCTCGATGTCGAAGCTGATGGGCATGCTGCCCGGGATGGGCCAGTTCCGCGAGCAGCTCGACAACTTCGACGAGCGCGAGATCGACCGGATCCAGGCGATCATCCAGTCGATGACCCCGGCCGAGCGCGCCAACCCGAAGATCCTCGACGGCTCCCGCCGCGCCCGCATCGCGAAGGGCTCGGGCCGCCAGGTCTCCGACGTCAACCAGCTCATCCAGCGCTTCACCGAGGCGTCGAAGATGATGAAGCAGCTCGCCTCCGGTGGCGGCATGCCCGGGATGCCCGGCGCGCCCGGTGCCGGGTTCGGCAAGCGCGCCGGCGCCAAGCAGGTGGCTCAGAAGAAGAAGGGCAAGGGCGCGCGCAAGTCCGGCAACCCGGCCAAGGCCGCCCAGCAGGCGAAGGCGGAGGCCGAGAAGAAGCCGGCCGCAGCCAACCCGTTCGGCACGCCGGGTGGCGAGGAGATCGACTACGAGAAGGCCGCAGCCGAGCTCAACCTGCCCTCGGACTTCTCCAAGTTCCTCAAGTAAGCGGCCCCTCCAGGTGAGCACGGTGCTCGTCGTCGACGGCGCCAACGTCGTCGGCGCCCGCCCGGACGGCTGGTGGAAGGATCGTGCCGGCGCGGCGCGCCGGCTGCACGAGGCCCTGCTCGTCGCCGATCTCCCGCAGGACCGGATCGTCCTGGTCCTGGAGGGACAGGCCAAGGGCGGCGTACGTCCGGGCAGGGATGCCCACGTGCACACGGTCCACGCGCCCAAGGACGGTGACGCCGCGATCGTCGGGGTCGTCCGGGAGGCGCTGGAGAAGGGTGACCGGGTGACGCTGGTGACCGCCGACCGGCTGCTCCAGGCTCGTTGCGGCGGCGCCACGGCTCTGGGACCGTCCTGGTTGCTTGACCAGATCTGAGGAATTCACAGGGTTACGCATGCGTAGCCATTGACCGCTGTTGTGATCGCCGTCACGCTGGGAGCGCTCTCACGAGCCGCGGCACCCCAACGCCGAGGTGCCGACAGATCACTCTCAGGAGGCCTGTCCCGTGCGATCACCCAGACAGCGCGGCGCGATCGGTGGAGCCTCGGCTCTCGCCGGCCTGCTCTGCGCCACGCTCCTCGTAGCCCCAGCGCCCACCGCAGCGTCACCCACCGTGTCCACCGATGCGCTCACGCGCGCGGACCACACGCTGCCCTACAAGAACCCACGCCTGTCCACCAAGACCCGCGTCGCCGACCTGTTGGCCCGGATGACACTGGCCGAGAAGGTCGGTCAGATGGCCCAGGCCGAGCGTGCGGATGTCGCCGCGAACCCCGGCCAGATCGCCGAGCTCGGGCTCGGCAGCGTACTCTCCGGCGGCGGTTCGACCCCCGCCGAGAACACCCCGGAGGCCTGGGCCGACACGGTCGACGCCTTCCAGGAGCAGGCGCTCTCGACGCGGCTGGGGATCCCGCTGCTCTACGGCGTCGACGCGGTCCACGGTCACGGCAACCTCAACGGCGCGACCGTGTTCCCGCACAACATCGGCCTCGGCGCGACCCGTGACCCGAAGCTCGCCGAGCGGATCGGGCACATCACCGCGGAGGAGACTCGCGCCTCCGGGCCGCAGTGGAACTTCGCCCCGTGCATCTGCGTCGCCCGCGACGACCGGTGGGGGAGGACGTACGAGTCCTTCGGGGAGAACCCGAAGCTCGCCGCCCAGATGGCGCAGATGATCGAGGGGCTCCAGGGCGACAAGGGTGAGCTCGACGACCCCGACCGCGTCCTGGCCACCGCCAAGCACTTCGCCGGCGACGGCTTCACGACCTTCGGCACCGGCGAGGGCGACTACACCATCGACCAGGGCATCACCCAGGCCTCGCGCGCCGAGTTCGAGAAGCTGGCGCTCTCGCCGTACGTCACCGCCATCAAGAAGCACGACGTCGGCTCGGTGATGCCGTCCTTCTCCAGCGTCGACTGGACCGAGGACGGTCTCGGCAACCCGCTCAAGATGCACGCCCACGAGGAGCTCGTCACCGGCTGGCTCAAGGAGAAGCAGGGCTTCGACGGCCTGGTGATCTCCGACTGGCGGGCGATCCACCAGATCCCGGGGACGTACGCCGAGCAGGTCGCCATCTCCGTCAACGCCGGCGTCGACATGTTCATGGAGCCGTTCTCCGGTGACACCGTCGGCTACCCGCAGTTCATCGAGACCCTGACCGCCGCGGTCGAGGGCGGCGCCGTCCCGATGGCCCGCATCGACGACGCGGTCTCCCGGATCCTGACCGCCAAGTTCGACCTCGGCCTCTTCGAGAAGCCGTTCACCGACCGGCGCAACATCGACGAGATCGGCAGCGCCGCCCACCGTCGCGTGGCGCGCGAGGCGGTCGCGAAGTCGCAGGTCCTGCTCCGGAACAGGCACGCGCTCCCGCTCTCGAGCGGCGACGACGTCTACGTCGCGGGCAGCAAGGCCGACAGCATCGGCGACCAGGCCGGCGGCTGGACGATCACCTGGCAGGGCAACTCGACCCACCAGATCCCCGGCGACACGATCCTCGACGGCATCAAGTCCGCGGCCCGCGGCGAGGTCACCCACTCGCCCGACGCCTCCGCACCGGTCCCGGCCGGAGCGCACGGTGTCGTGGTCGTCGGCGAGCACCCGTACGCCGAGGGCTTCGGTGACATCGGCGGGCCTCGCTGGGGCTACGACCCGGGCGAGGGCGGCGTGCAGCGGCCCGCGCTGACGATGCACCTCAGCGACGCCGACACCGCGGCGATCGAGACGGTCTGCGCGGCCGCCGCCACCTGCACGGTGCTCGTCGTCTCCGGGCGTCCGATGATCATCCCGCCGGAGCTGCTCGGGCAGATCGACGCCCTGGTCGCCTCCTGGCTCCCGGGCAGCGAGGGCAAGGGCGTCGCCGACGTGCTCTTCGGCAAGCGTCCGTTCACCGGGAAGCTCCCGGTGACCTGGCCCCGCTCGATCGACCAGGAGCCGATCAACATCGGGGATTCCGACTATGACCCGCTGTTTGCCTACGGTCACGGCCTGAAGACTCGCCGCTAGCGAAAAGGCCCGGTCCGAGTTGTGCGAATCTTCGATTCGCGACGCTTGGATCGGGCCATTTCGGTGCATGATTCGTGCATGCAGACGCTACGCGTAGACGTATCGGGACGTGCGCTCAGCTTCCCGCCCGACAAGATCGTCCGAATAGGGCGTTCGATTGATGCCGACGTGGTGCTCTCGTCCTCCTCGGTCTCCCGCGCTCACGCGGAGCTGCGCCCGGACCCGTCCGGGTGGAAGCTGGTCGACGTCGGCTCCGCCGGAGGGACGTACGTCTCCGGCAGCCGCGTCACGGAGGTGCCGTTGACCGGGGCGACCGAGATCCAGCTCGGCCCGGCGGGACCGGGCTCGACGATCACCGTCACCCTCGACGACGCGCCGGTCGCGGCGGGTGCTCCGCGTGCCCAGGCGCCGGCGCCGCCGCCTCCGCCGGCGATGGCGGGCGCCACGGCGGCCCCGCCCTCCGGGGCGGCACCGGCGGCTCCGCCGCCGCCCGCCAATTTTCCGCCCCCGCCCCCGGCTCAGTCGGCGGACGACGGGATCTCGGAGATGACGATCGCTCCCGGGATGGCGCGCCCCTCAGCTCCCGGGCAGCCGCCGGCCCCGCCGACCGGACCCGACCTGCTGCTGGTCGCTGAGGGCAAGGAGCACCGCTTCCGCCACCCGGTCACGGTGACGATCGGCCGCGCGGCCGACAACTCGGTCGTGCTGGAGGACCAGGGCGTCTCGCGCCAGCACGCCCGGCTGGTGGCCACGCCCGGCGGCTGGACCTTCGAGAACGGCTCCCAGACCGGGTCGTTCCTCAAGGGGAAGCCGCTGGTCAGGGAGGAGATCGACGAGGAGACCGAGATCCGCCTCGGCCACCCGGTCGCGGGCGAGATCCTCAAGGTCATCCCGATCTACGCCGCCGAGGTCGAGGTCGCCCGGGCCGCGGCCAAGCGCCGCAACAAGCTGCTGCTGTGGGGCGGGATCGGCGCTGCGGCCGCGGTCGTGGTCATCGGACTGGTGGTCGCGATGTTCGTCGTGCCCGGCGGCGAGTCGGCCGCCCAGGACACCGGTCTGACCAAGGACGAGCTCAACAGCGCGCAGCGGGCCGCCGTCTGGATCACCTACGCGCCGACCGAGGACACCATCGCGATGGGATCCGGGTCGATCGTCACCGAGGACGGCAAGATCCTCACCAACGCCCACGTCGCCGACCCGGCGAAGATCCCGGAGTACGCCGCCAAGGGCGAGGTCTCGCCCGAGGTCGTCAACATCCACCTCACCGACCCGGCCGAGGGCTACAAGGTCGGCGAGCCCGACTACATCGCCAAGGTCATCGAGTCCGACGGCGAGGTCGACAGCGCGGTCGTGCAGATCATCGCCGACGGTGAGGGCAACCCGGTGAACCCGTCCTCGCTGGACCTGCCGACGATCTCGCTCGGCGACTCCAACGCGGTCGACCGTGGTGACTTCATCGCCACGATCGGCTTCCCGATGCTGCCGAAGGAGAGCTTCGCCGACAAGGAGGGCGTGCTCTTCCAGCCGCCGACCGTCGCCGAGGGCAACGTGGCGACGATCCTCTCCTTCGAGGGGGAGGAGCGGGCCGTCTTCGACGTCACCGCTCGGATCTCCAGCGGCAACTCCGGTGGTGCCGCGGTCAACGACGACGGTGAGCTCGTCGGCGTACCGACCTCCATCGGGTGGGACGAGAGCAACGTCGTCACCGGCCAGGTCATCCCGCTCGCCCAGCACTTCCCGATCCTCGAGGCCGCCGGCGTGAAGGTGCCGGGCAACTAGGTAACCTGCGTCACATGACTGCTCTGCGCTTCTCCGGCCCGGTCCTTCCCGATGGAGAGGTGCGGGACCTCTACGTCCTCGACGGCCGCATCACCTACGAGCGGCCGTCGGGGGCGGAGACCGGCGCATCGGGCTGGATCGTCCCGGGTCTCGTCGACGCCCACTGCCACATCGGGCTCGGTCCCGACGGCGCCGTCGACCAGGAGACCGCCGAGGCGCAGGCGATCGCCGACCGCGACGCCGGCGCACTGCTCCTGCGCGACGCCGGCTCCGCCGCCGACACCCGCTGGGTGCAGTCCCGCGACGACCTGCCCCGGCTGATCCGCGCCGGCCGCCACATCGGACGTACGAAGCGCTACATGCGCAACTACGCCGACGAGGTCGAGCCCGACGGTCTGGCCGAGGCCGTCGAGCGGCAGGCGCGCTCCGGTGACGGCTGGGTCAAGCTCGTCGGCGACTGGATCGACCGTGCCGAGGGAGACCTGAAGCCGTCCTTCCCCGCGGAGTCGTTCGCCGAGGCGATCAAGGTGGCCCACGACAACGACGCGCGGGTCACGGCGCACTGCTTCGGCCACGAGGTCCTGCCCGGCCTGATCGAGGCCGGGATCGACTGCATCGAGCACGGCACCGGCCTGACCCCGGACCTCGTCGAGGCCATGGCCGAGCAGGGCACCGCGCTGGTCCCCACCGTCGCCCAGCTGGAGATCTTCCCCGACCTGGCCGCCGCCGCGGCACCCAAGTTCCCGACGTACGCCGCCACCATGGAGGACCTCTACGCGCGCCGTCGCGAGACGATCATGAGCGCCTACGAGGCAGGGGTCGCCCTCTACGCGGGCTCCGACGGTGCGGGAGCCCAGCTGCACGGCGTACTCCCGACCGAGGTGCTCGCGATGCACCGGCTCGGCCTTCCGGCTGACGTCGTCCTCGGGGCCGCCTCCTGGCGCGCGCGGGAGTGGCTCGGCCACAACCCCGGGCTCGCCGAGGGCGATCCCGCAGACTTCGTCGTCTACGACAGCAACCCTCTCGACGACCTCGCCGTGCTGGCGCGTCCGGCAGCTGTCGTACTCCGGGGGAAGGTCTACGCCTGAGATTTCGCCGCTCCCGGCGACCTCTGGCAAACTGAGCTGTGTGTCCTGTGCGCAGGGACCCTCTCACCCAGCGCAACAGTGCCCGCCGAAGTTGCCTGACGGGTGTCCCCACACCGACACGGGCCTCTTCACCCATATTCGATTCCAAAGGAATACCACCAACAGTGGCTGTCAAGATCCGCTTGAAGCGCCTGGGCAAGATCCGGGTTCCGCAGTACCGCATCGTCATCGTCGACTCGCGCAAGAAGCGCGACGGCGCTGTCATCGAGGAGATCGGTCTCTACCGTCCCAAGGAGGAGCCGAGCTTCATCCAGGTCGACTCCGAGCGCGCCCAGTACTGGCTCGGCGTCGGCGCCCAGCCGACCCCGGCTCTCGAGGCGATCCTCAAGGTGACCGGCGACTGGCAGAAGTTCAAGGGCCTCCCGGGCGCCGAGGGCACCCTCCGTGTCGCCCCGCCGAAGCCCGACAAGCTCGAGCTCTTCAACAAGGCCCTCGCCGAGGCTCACGCCTCCGCCGGCGCCGAGGCCGTGACGAAGAAGTCCGCCAAGAAGGCTGAGGAGCCCAAGGCTGAGGAGCCCAAGGCTGAGGAGCCGAAGGCCGAGGAGCCCAAGGCCGAGGAGACCCCGGCCGCCGAGGCCGAGGCCTGAGCAGCATGCTCGCCGAAGCTCTCGAGCACCTCGTCCGAGGAGTCGTCGACAACCCGGACGAGGTGAGCGTGCGCGACAAGCAGCTTCGTCGCGGCTCCGTCCTCGAGGTCCGGGTCCACCCCGACGACCTCGGCAAGGTGATCGGCCGCGGCGGCCGCACCGCCACCGCGTTCCGTACGGTCATCTCAGCGCTGGCCGGCAAGGGCGGCGCGCGGATCGACTTCGTCGACGTCGACGGCGGTCGCTGAGCACCGGCTGCACCAACTCACGACAGGCGCCATCCCCGTTGCGGGGTGGCGCCTGTCGCTCATTTCGGGGGCCGGGCGCCGTGTAACACGTCGTTCGTAGTACTACTCGCCCTATTGGGACGACCGGATAGTGCTACGAACAACGTGTTACAGCGAGCCGGCGGACCCACGTTGAGGAGTTCGGCCCGACGTACGCCACCCTCTAGGCTCACCTCGTGGAGTTGATCGAGGTGCTGGTCGGACGGATCGGCAAGCCGCATGGCATCCGGGGGTTCGTGACCGTCGAGGTGCGCACCGACGAGCCCGACCGGCGGTTCGCCGAGGGCACGGTGCTGCGGGCGCAGCCGCCGAAGGGATCGGCGTACGCCGCCAAGCAGCTGACCGTGGAGGGCGCCCGTTGGCACGGGCAGGTGCTCCAGGTCGCCTTCGAGGAGATCACCGACCGCAACGAGGCCGAGGCTGCTCGCGGGACGCTGCTCTTCGCCGACGTCCCGGCCGAGGAGACTCCCGAGGATCCCGACGAATACTACGACCATCAGCTCGTCGGCCTGACCGCCTTCGACGAGGAGGGCCGCGAGCTGGGCACGGTGAAGGCGCTGGTCCACGGGGGAGCCCAGGACCTGCTGACGATCCGCACCCCGGACCGGCGCGACGCGCTGGTGCCGTTCGTGAAGGCGCTGGTGCCGGTCGTCGACCTCGCCGAGAAGAAGGTCGTCATCGCCGACCGTCCCGGCCTGGTCACGCCCTTCGCCGAGGACGAGGACGACGCCAGGTGAGGCTCGACTACCTCACCATCTTCCCCGACTATCTTGCCCCGCTCCGGCTGAGCCTGCCGGGCAAGGCGATCGAGTCGGGGCTGCTGGAGATGCACGTCCACGACGTACGCGACTGGACCCACGACCGCCACCGCACCGTCGACGACACGCCTTATGGCGGCGGCGCCGGGATGGTGATGAAGCCGGAGCCGTTCGGCGAGGCCTTCGACGAGCTGGCGATCGACGGTGCGACCGTGATCGTGACGACTCCGAGCGGTGAGCCGTTCACCCAGGCGCTGGCTCGCGACCTGTCGACCCGGGAGAGGCTGGTCTTCCTGCTCGGCCGCTACGAGGGCATCGACCAGCGCGTTCTCGACCACGCCGCCACCCGCGCCGAGGTCCGCGAGATCTCCCTGGGCGACTACGTGCTCAACGGGGGAGAGGTCGCCGCCATGGCGATCACCGAGGCCGTCGTACGCCTGCTCCCCGGGTTCATGGGCAACGCCGAGTCGCTCGTGGAGGAGTCCCACGAGGACGGCCTGCTGGAGTACCCGGTCTACACCAAGCCCGCCTCCTGGCGTGACCTCGAGGTCCCGAAGGTGCTGCTCAGCGGCGACCACAAGCGCATCGCGCAGTGGCGCCACGACCAGGCGGTGGCCCGGACCGCCGTGCGCCGCCCCGACCTGCTCCACGCCTCCCAGGCAGCCACGGAGTGGGAGATCGTGCCCGCCGTACGCGCCGACGTCCCCGAGCTGCACACGCTGCAGCTCGCCTGCTGGGTGCAGGAGATGCACGACAACCCCGGCGTCGAGATCCCGCCGCTGCACGAGTCGCTCGAGGACACCGTGCGCGCGCTGGAGACGCACGACGTCTACGTGGTCCGCTCCGCGGGGCGGCTGGTCGGCTCGGTCCGTGCCCGGCTCGAGGGCGACGTGTGGGAGATCGGACGGCTGATGACCGCCCCGGACCTCCAGGGGCGAGGTCTCGGGCGTCAGCTCCTGGACCACATCCAGGCCGTGGCCCCGGCGACCGCCACGACGTACTCCCTCTTCACCGGAGCGAAGAGCGAGCGGAACCAGAGGATCTACAAGAAGGCCGGCTTCCGGCTGCGCCGCGACCTCGACGCGCCGCCAGGAGCTGTGATCCTCACCAAACCCAGGCGAGCAAGTAGATAACAAGTCACATACATCAGTGGCCTGTTACGTGTCTGTAACATAAAGAGTTTGTTACCGAAACGAGGGCTCGACAGGATCCGGCGAAACGTGTGCTCGGCTCACGCGATCCGAACCCCGACCCTATGAGGTACGAATGACTACCGATCTTGCATGGCAGCTGCTGTGTACGGCACTCGTGCTCTTCATGACTCCTGGTCTTGCCTTCTTCTACGGCGGCCTCGTGAAGTCGAAGAGTGTCGTGTCGATGATGATGTTGAGCTTCGGCTCTCTCGGCCTGATCACCCTGCTGTGGGTGCTCTACGGCTTCAGCGGCATCGGAACCATCTCCGAGTCCGGCATCACGAACTTCTTCGGCAACCCGTTCCAGGACTTCGGCCTGACCAGCGCCTTCAGCGACCTGGTCACCGAGTTCGACGACGGTACGCCGGTCGAGGAGTCGACCAACTTCTTCGGCGGGCTCGCCTTCGGCGGCTCGTTCGCCATCATCACCGTGGCGCTGATCTCGGGTTCGATCGCCGACCGGGCGAAGTTCTGGCCGTGGCTGCTCTTCGCGGGCATCTGGGCGACCGTCGTCTACTTCCCGGGCCAGGCCTGGGTGTGGGCCCTCAACGCCGACGGTGACTACATCGGCTGGATCGGCAAGTGGGGCGCTCTCGACTGGGCCGGTGGCACGATCGTCCACCAGGCCGCCGGTGCCGCCGCGCTCGCGCTGGCGCTCGTCCTCGGTCAGCGCAAGGTCGGCTTCTCCAAGGAGGAGACGGCTGCTCACAACGTACCGCTGGTCCTGATCGGCACCGCGATCCTCTGGTTCGGCTGGTTCGGCTTCAACACCGGCGTCCCGGGCACCACCCAGGGCCAGACCACCCTGATCTTCCTCAACACCCTGATCGCCCCGGCCGCGGGTCTGATCGGCTGGATCATCGTGGAGAAGTTCAAGGACGGTAAGTCCACCGCCGTCGGCGCCGCCTCCGGTGTCGTCGCCGGTCTGGTCGCGATCACCCCGGCGTGTGCCCACATCGCGCCGATCTGGGCGATCCTCCTCGGCCTCCTCGTCGGCGTCGTGTGCTGCCTCGCCGTCGAGCTGAAGTGGAAGCTCGGCTTCGACGACACCCTCGACGTCGTCGGCATCCACCTGGTCGCCGGTTTCATCGGCTGCATCTACCTCGGCTTCTTCGCCCAGGTCGGCGGCACCGGCCTCTTCTTCGGCGGCGGCTTCGACCAGCTCATCAAGCAGCTCGGCTCCTCGCTCGCCGTGATCGCCTTCGCGTTCATCGTCGCCTACGTGGTCGGCATGGCGATCGAGAAGACCATCGGTTTCCGCGCCAAGGAGGAGGACGAGGTCGCCGGTATCGACCTCGCCATCCACGAGCCCGGTTACCAAGAGGTCGGCTGACCTCTTCAGTTCCACGAGGCCCGTCCCGGTTCGCCGGGGCGGGCCTCGCGGCGTACCTCAGCGCGGTCCGTACGGAAGCTGCCTGGCCTGGTGCTGGATGCGGGCGCTGAGGTCCTCGACCTCGGCCAGGACCGCCGGCGCGACCCACACGGGGGAGCGGCGGGTGCGCTTGGCGCGGGTGAGGATCCCGGCCTGCTCCAGACCGTCGATCGTCTCGGTGGGGTCCTCGATCCCGAGGTTCTTGGTGACCAGCTCCGCGTTGAGGATGGGCTCCTCGGTGAGCAGGTCGAGAAGACGGTACGCAGCAGACCCGGGCCGTGGGTTGCCGGCCGCCTCGCCCCAGCCGCGCCGGATGCTCTCCAGCGTCTCTGCCGTCTTCCACGACTCGGTCGTCGCGATGGTCGTCGAGGCGGCGAGCATGGCGATGATCGTGGACGCGGTGCCGGCCCGGTAGTCGTTGAGGGCGGCGAAGTAGCGGTCGCGGTGGGCGACGAGCGCCGAGGCGATCGGGACGGCCAGGTGGCGCGAGGCGCGGCGCCGGCGGAGCACGGCGTGGATGAGGGCACGCCCGATCCGGCCGTTGCCGTCGATGAAGGGGTGGATCGACTCGAACTGGGCGTGCACGATCGCGGCCTGGGCGATGGGGGAGAGGTCGTCGCGGTTGGCGAAGGCGACCAGGTCCTCGATGTAGTCGATGACCGTCTCCGGTGGCGGTGGCACGTGGAGGGTGTCGCGGGGCGCGTAGTCGGAGCCGCCGACCCAGTTCTGCACGACACGGAACCTGCCGGCGTTGGCCGCCTCGTCGGGATGGCGTGCGAACAGGTCCCGGTGAGCGCGCAGGATCGCGTCGGAGGTGAGCTTGCGGGTCGTGTCGGCCTCGCTGATCAGCCGCTGCATCGCCTGGGTCGCGGATGCCATCGAGGTGGCCGAGGAGTTGGCACCGATGCCGAGCAGGGCCCGGCCGTAGTCGGCCAGGCTGGCCTCGACGTGCTCGATCTTGGAGGAGTCGATCGCCTCGGTGCGCAGCTGCAGGTGGTTGAGCCCGTCCATCGTCCGGCCGTGGACGAGGTCGAGATGGCGGAGCGCGCCCGCGCTGGCGGTCGTCATCGCCGCCACCGGCCGCTCCAGCGCCAGGTCGAGGTCGGCGATGTGCGGCGGCAGCGCCACCGTGACCTCACGCAGCAGCCGGTCCACGCGTGGGCCGCGCGGGATCCGCTGCTTGTAGGGGAGCGTCACGTAGGTGTGCGGTGGCCAGTCGGTGTCGGTCACGGTGGCATCCTTGCATGCGGCTCCACTGCGCGGCGTACGTCTCCGCGCTCCGCTCGGTCGTCGCGATTCCCGACGGTCCGCGGCGCTGTGGCAGACTTGTGGGCCGGTCCAGTCGGCCGAAGCACGCTCCGAAGATGACACCCGGAGGTGTCGCGACGGGCTCCTGCCACAGGGGGAACCGTACGCCGCCGGCCAGCGTGGCTGGACCACCGCCAAAGATCGCCCTGACCAGGGCATGGATGACCGCGATCGGCCTGTGGCGAGCGTGAGGAGAAATGATGAGCAACGTACTCGCTGAGGTCGGCAACGCCTCCAAGCGCGACGACCTGCCGGAGTTCCGCGCCGGTGACACCGTCAAGGTTCACGTCAAGGTCGTCGAGGGCAACCGGTCCCGCGTCCAGGTCTTCCAGGGCGTCGTGATCCGCGTCCACGGTTCCGGCATCGGCCGCACCTTCACCGTCCGCAAGGTCTCCTTCGGCGTGGGTGTCGAGCGCACCTTCCCGCTGCACTCCCCGATCTTCGAGCAGATCGAGGTCGTCACCCGCGGTGACGTCCGTCGCGCGAAGCTCTACTACCTGCGCAACCTGCGCGGCAAGAAGGCGAAGATCAAGGAGCGCCGCGAGGCGTGAGCCGGCTGGGGCTTGATCGGCGGAGCGCAGCGACGCCCGATCTGCCCCAGACCGAGGCGAGAGCCTCGGAGGTCTGAGGGTTTCCTGAGCATTGCGAGTCGATGAGGCTCGTTGTGGAGGGAGTCTCTAGACTCACCGCGTGACTTCGAACGACCGCGATCCTTCCGTCGGCGTCGGGCCCCAGGCCCGCTGGGACGGGCCCGAGATGGGGGGATCGCGGTCGTTCTCGTCTTCTCCTCAGGCCCCGCGCTGGGCCTCTGAGCAGCCGGGCCCGGCCAGCGGCCCGCGCCGCGAGGAGGAGCACAAGCCCCGCCTGTCGGCCTGGCAGGAGGGCATCGTCCTGGTCGTGCTGGCCATCCTGGTCGCGATCGTCGTGAAGGCCCTGTTCGTGCAGGCCTTCTACATCCCCTCGGAGTCCATGGAGCCTGGGCTCCAGGGCGGACCGTCGGTGGCGACCGACGACCGGGTGCTGGTGGAGAAGCCGTCCTACTGGCTCTCGGGCACGCCGCAGCGCGGCGATGTCGTGGTCTTCTCCGACCCCGGCTCCTGGCTCGGTGTCGACGAGTCGGCCGGCCCCAGCAATCTCTTCGGCAAGGCGCTCGCGGTCATCGGTCTCTACCCCGAGGGCGGCCACCTGGTGAAGCGTGTCATCGGGGTTCCCGGCGACGTCATCGAGTGCTGCGACAAGCAGGGTCGGCTGATCGTCAACGGTGTCCCGATCGACGAGCCGTACGCCCGGCCCTCCGAGACCAAGTGCGGCCGTCCCAACAAGGAGGGTGAGTGCTTCGGGCCGATGCCCGGCAACCGCCACTGGGAGGCCGGTCCGGTGCCCGAGGGTTCGCTGTTCGTGATGGGGGACAACCGGGCCAACTCGGCCGACTCGACGGTCCACATGTGCACGGCCAACGAGACCGACTGCGCGCTGGTGCCCTGGGTGCCGGAGGACAACGTGGTCGGCAAGGTCGTAGCCTTGGGATGGCCGTTGGACCGGGCGAAGTGGATCCACCGGCCCGAGAGCTTCGAGGACGTGCCGTCACAGTGAGCAGTGCGCCAACCCTGCGCGTCGAGCGGTCGATGCTGCGCGACGGCGTCACCCATCTCGGTGCCGTCGACGAGGTGGGGCGCGGCGCGCTCTGCGGGCCGGTCTCGATCGGGATCGTGGTGATCTCCGCGGCGACCCGCACAGCACCCCAGGGCGTACGCGACTCCAAGCTGCTCACTCCCGAGGCTCGCGAGATGCTCGCGCCGAAGGTGCGCCGCTGGGCGGTCGACTCGGCCGTAGGGCACGCGCTGGCCTCCGAGATCGACGAGGTCGGGATCATGGCCGCGATGCGGCTGGCCGGTCAGCGAGCGTTGAGTGCCCTGGACGTACGTCCGGACGCGCTGCTGCTCGACGGCAACCACAACTATCTGACCCCGCCTGTGCAGGAGGGCCTCTTCGGAGAGGTCTCCCAGATGGTGGAGGAGGTCGAGGTGCCGCCGGTGACGACGATGATCAAGGCCGACATGAAGTGCGCCGCCGTCGCCGCCGCCTCGATCCTGGCGAAGACCTCGCGCGACGCGCTGATGGTTGCGCTCCACGACGAGTACCCCGACTACGCCTGGGCCGACAACAAGGGCTACTCCGCGCCCGCTCACATCGCCGCGCTGGAGCGCCTCGGGCCCTCGGCATATCACCGTCGCTCGTGGAGTCTTCCCGGCGCTTCGCCTGTGTTGGCTCTAGAGTCTTAGATCATGAGCGCGGAGGATCTCGAGAAGTACGAGACCGAGATGGAGCTGACCCTCTACCGCGAGTATCGCGACGTGGTCGGCATCTTCAAGTACGTCGTCGAGACCGACCGCCGCTTCTACCTGTGCAACCAGGTCGACGTGCGAGCGCGTACGGACTCGGGAGACGTCTACTTCGAGGTGTCGATGAACGACGTCTGGGTGTGGGACATGTACCGGCCGGCCCGGTTCGCGAAGGCGGTCAAGGTGCTCACCTTCAAGGACGTCAACGTGGAGACGCTCAACCCGACCGACATCGATCAGCCGCTGGACTGACGCCCGGCTGATCTCGGGCCAGTTACCGTCCACAGGGCGATCTCGATCCGGGGTTATCCCCAGGCGCCCCGGAACCAGCCCGGATTGTCGGTGCTCGCGATGAGTCTGGACCTCGAAGCCGAAGGGCAGGAGGTCCATGATGAGTTCAACGGCGCCGGCGCGGATCGCGCTGGGAAACTACGGCGAATCGGTCGCCGAGAGGCATCTGGTCGAAGCGGGCATGACCGTGCTCGACCGCAACTGGCGATGTGCCGATGGGGAGATCGACCTGGTCCTGCGCGAGGGCGACACCCTCGTCGTCTGCGAGGTGAAGACCCGCAGCCATGACGGGTGCGGCACTCCGCACGAGGCGGTCGACAAGACCAAGCTCGACCGGCTGAAGCGGTTGGCGATCGCCTGGCTGGAGCAGCACGACGTGCGAGCGCCGGGGATCCGGATCGATCTCGTCGCGGTGATGCATGCGCCTCGTGGGTCGGCGCTGGTCGAGCACGTCAGGGGCCTGTGATGGGATACGCGCGAGCTCATGGCGTCGCCCTTCGGGGAGCGGTCGGCCACTTGGTCGACGTGCAGGCCGATGTCTCGCCCGGCCTGGTGGGGGTGACTCTGGTCGGCCGTGCCGACAGCGTGCTGGCCGAGGGGCGCGACCGGGTCCGGATGGCGATCATCAACTCAGACCTCGAGTGGCCCGCGACCAAGCGGATCACGGTGCTGCTCTCGCCGGCCGACCTGCCGAAGGGCGGGTCACACTACGACCTCGCGATGGCCTTGGCGATCCTCGCGGCCGGTGGCGAGCTCGAGACGATCGGGCTGGAACGCACGGTGTTCATCGGAGAGCTGGCGCTCGACGGCGGGCTGCGGCCGACCTCCGGTGTGCTCCCGATGGTGCTCGCCGCCTCCCACGCCGGGATCGCTCGGGTGGTGGTGCCGGAGCCGCAGGTGGCCGAGGCGCGGATGGTGCCGGGGATGGAGGTCCTCGGGTTCCGGTCCCTGGGCCAGGTGGTCGCCGAGCTGCGCGGCGAGCCGGTGCCCGACGCGCCGCCGGTCGCGACCGGCACCGGCGGCAGCCTGCTCGGCTGGCGGGGTGACCGCAGGCTCGACGACATGGACATGTCCGACCTCCGCGGCATGCCCGAGACCCGGTACGCGGTCGAGGTCGCGGCGGCCGGTGGACACCACCTGCTGCTCAAGGGACCGAAGGGCTGCGGCAAGACCTCGATCGCCGAGCGGATCCCGACGATCCTGCCCGATCTCTCGCGTGAGGAGTCGCTGGAGGTGATGGCGGTGCAGTCACTGGCCGGGGTGCTCGACGTCGACCGAGGGCTCCTGACCCGGCCGCCGTTCGCGGCTCCCCACCACGATGCCTCCAAACCCGGCATCGTCGGCGGCGGCACCGGCCGGGTCCGCCCGGGCCAGGTCTCGCTGTCCCACGCCGGCGTCCTCTTCCTCGACGAGTTCCCGTTGTTCAAGAGCGACGTGATCGAGTGCCTGCGCGAGCCGCTGGAGAGCGGCGACATCACGGTGTCGCGAGGCGAGGAGTCGGTGACGCTCCCGGCGCGCGCCCTGGTCGTGCTCGCCGCCAATCCGTGCCCGTGCGGCAACTTCGACGCCTCCATCACCAAGGACGGCTGCATCTGCAGGTCCAACGAGCGTCAGTCCTACGAGCGGAAGGTCTCCGGACCGATCACGGACCGCATCGACATCATCCGCACGCTGCGGCCGATGTCCGAGCAGAACCATGACCCGTGGGGCTCGGAGACCAGCGCCGACATCCGCGAACGCGTCACGGCGGCCAGGCGCCGCCAACGTGAGCGCTACGCCGACTTCGGGTGGCGGTTGAACGGGCAGGCCAGCGGGATCGCGCTGCGCGACAACTGGCCGCTGCCGCCATCGGCCGAGGCGCTCATCGACTCACGCATCTTCTCCGGCGCTCTGACCCGTCGCGGCGCGGTGCGCGTGCATCGCCTCGCGTGGACGGTGGCCGACCTCGCCGGGGTCGACTGGCCGGGCGTCACCGAGACCGAGACGGCGCTCGCGCTGCGCAACGGCGGCTCGCTCACGGTCTCGGCGTTCGAGGGGAGGTCGGCATGACCGCGGCGCCCGTCGCACCGACATTCACCGATCTCGAGCGCGAGCGCCTGGCCCGGATCGCGCTGACCCAGCTGATCGAACCGGGCACCCCGCTGCTCGACACCTGCATGGTGGGATCGACCGCCACCGAGGTCTACCGACGCTTCGCCGAGGAGGACCCCGACCTCGGCGACGACGGCCTCGAAGCCAGGCTGCGGCTGGCCCAGATCCACCCCGACCGCGACCTGGAGCGGGCGGCCAACGCCGGGTTCCGCTACGTCATCCCCGGCGACGAGGAGTGGCCCACCCAGGTCGAGCGGCTCGCCGGTCAGGAGCCTCTTCAATACCGCACCGGCACCCCGCTCGGCCTGTGGGTGCGGGGACCGCTCCTGCTCAGCGATCTCGACCGGTCGGTCGCGATCGTCGGGTCCCGGGACGCGACAGCCTACGGTGCCGACGCCGCGGCGCGGATCGCGGCGGACCTCGCGGTCAACGACTTCGTGACGGTCTCCGGGGCAGCGGTCGGCATCGACTCGGCCGCACACCGGGGCGCGCTCACCGGCCCACCGGGGAGCACCGTCGCCGTGCTCGCCGGAGGCGTCGACGTTCCTTACCCGCTGCGCAACCGGCGCCTGATCGACGCGATCGCCGAGAGCGGAGCGGTGATCTCGGAGATCGCGCCCGGGTTCCCCGTGACGCGTTATCGATTCCTCTCCCGCAACCGGATCATCGCCGCCCTCGCCCGGGGCACCGTGGTCGTCGAGGCGGCAGCGCGCAGCGGTTCCCTCAACACCTCCCACTGGGCCTACAGCATCAACACACCCGTGATGGCGGTGCCCGGTCAGGTGGGCGCGATGACCTCGGTCGGCACCCACGAGCTCGTGCGCAGCGGCAAAGGCGTCCTGGTGACCGACGGTCTCGACGTACGCGAGCTCGTCGGCGACATCGGCGAGGCGGTCCCCGAGGAACCGCGTGGCCCCGTACGCCGCCGCGACTCGCTCACCTCCGTCGAGAAGCAGGTCCTCGACGCGGTCCCGGTGAGCAGCCCCTCGTCACAGCTCACCATCGCGAGGTCGGCATGCCTGCACCCGAAGACGGCCGGCACAGCGCTGTCGCGACTCGAGGCGCTCGGTCTCGTCGAGCGGTTCCCCGACGGGTGGCAGCTGGCACCGGGCGCGGCTCGCACCTGAGGCCCGAGCAACCACCTATCCTGGCTCGGGTGAGCGCTGAACCCGAGCCGGACCCGGAAGGTGGGTCCGCTGATGCGGAGCTCCCCGAGGTCTACGCCGCGCTGCTCGGGGACTATGAGCGACACCTCAGCGCCGAACGCGGACTTTCCGACCACACCGTCCGGGCCTACCTGGGCGACATCCGCAGCCTGCTCGACCACGCCGGCCGCATGGGCCGCACCGAGCCCGAGGCGATCGACCTGCGCACGCTGCGCAGCTGGCTGGCCAAGCAGCAGACGACCGGCCACTCGCGTACGACCCTGGCCCGGAGGGCCACCGCGGCCCGGGTCTTCTGCGGATGGCTGGTCCGGACCGGCCGGGCGCAGGTAGATGCCGGCGCCGCGCTCGGCTCGCCCAAGGCCCACCGAACCCTTCCGCCCGTACTGCGCCCCGATGAGGTCGAGTCCCTCATCGCCGCCGCCATCACAGCGGCCGAGGATGGCACGCCCGTAGGGATGCGCGACATCGCCGTGCTGGAGATGCTCTATGCGACCGGCGCCCGCGTCGGCGAGCTCGTCGGCCTCGACCTGGACGATGTCGACTACGAACGCCGCGTCATCCGGGTGCTCGGCAAGGGACGCAAGGAGCGGATGGTGCCCTTCGGCGGCCCCGCGGTGCGGGCGCTCGACCGTTGGGTCGTCCGTGGCCGCCCGCAGCTGGTCACCGAGTCCTCCGGTCCGGCTCTGTTTCTCGGCGCCCGCGGCGGCCGGCTCGACCAGCGAGCCGTACGCACCCTCGTCCACCGCCGCCTCGCCGACGTCCCCGGCGCCCCCGACCTGGGACCCCACGGCCTACGCCACAGCACGGCCACCCATCTCCTCGAGGGTGGCGCCGATCTGCGCTCGGTCCAAGAGCTCCTCGGTCACGCCAGCCTTGCCACCACCCAGATCTACACCCACGTCAGCAGCGACCGGCTCCGCAAGGCCTACCGTCAGGCCCACCCCCGCGCCTGACCCGCCGAGACGTCACCCGCGTCGGCCGAGTGTGTAGTTGTGGCGGGCCTCGGCCTACCGGACGGGCTCGCCGCGCCAGAGGGGGAGGAGCCGGACCGGCTGCGGTGCGTCGACGAGCAGGAGTGGGTCGAGGTAGACGTCGTCCGCGTTGCGGATCCAGCCCCAGTGCAGGCAGGCCGCCGGGAAGCAGTGGGAGCCGGCGATGCCGAGTCGGCCCAACGGCGCTCCGGCCGCGACCCGATCGCCGACGGCCACGGTGGCCACGACCGGCTCATAGGTGGTCCGCGTGGCCCCGTGGTCGACGCTCACCACCGCCTTGCCGGCGATCACTCCGACGAACGCGACCGTCCCGGCCAGCGCGGCGCGGACGACCGCGCCCGGCGATCCGGCCAGGTCCACGCCGCGATGACCCGCACCCCACGGAGCAGCTGGCGGGTCGAAGCGGCGTACGACCTCCGGCTGCGGCGCCAGCGGCCATTCGCCTCGGGGGACCTCGTCGCCTTCTCCGACCGGGCTCGGACCCTCGTCGTGACCCACTGCCCCACCCAGCGAGGCGCCGGACGGCGCCACCTCGGCACGTGGCGTTCCGAGTGCTGGGCCTGCCGGGGCGATGAGGACGACGAGGAACAGGGCCGCGACGAGGGCGCGGGCCCGGTCGGAGAGGCGGTTCGAGGTCATGACGAGCAGACAACCCCGGATCGGGGACCCGCACAACGAGCGGCGTACGTCCTGTGGATAACCCCGTCCCGAGACGCCCCTGTGGACACTGATCGGCCCGCGCCGGTGCCGGTCACGGAGGATTGGCCCGAGACACCGGTCGGCGGCTAGTCTTGGACCGGCAGCCCCCTGTGGGCTGACTTCGCACGCCAGCAGACCGCGACGGTGTCTCGCTCCGAGACGCCGGTCGCCCGCGGGCGCGGCCCTCAGTCCCGAGCGTAATGCTCAGGTCGGACCGCGTGCAGGCGTCAGGGCCCATCAGCACTGATGGGCGCGAAACTGAAAACCGACCGGCTCGCGCCAACACCCGCCCGACCTCGAGAAACGCAAGGTCGAGCCACCAGCGGTGCACACGCGGGCCACCACCTAGGAGAAAAAACATCATGGCAGTCGTGACCATGCGCCAGCTCCTCGAGAGCGGCGTCCACTTCGGACACCAGACCCGTCGCTGGAACCCGAAGATGAAGCGGTTCATCCTCACCGACCGCAACGGCATCTACATCATCGACCTGCAGCAGTCGCTGGCCTACATCGACCGCAGCTACGCCTTCATCAAGGAGACCGTGGCCAAGGGCGGCACGATCATGTTCGTGGGCACCAAGAAGCAGGCCCAGGAGGCCATCGCCGAGCAGGCGACGCGCGTCGGGATGCCCTACGTCAACCAGCGCTGGCTGGGCGGCATGCTCACCAACTTCCAGACCGTGCACCAGCGGATCAACCGCCTCAAGGAGCTCGACGAGGTCAACTTCGACGACGTCGCCGGCTCGGGCCGCACGAAGAAGGAGCTCCTGCAGATGAAGCGGGAGCGCGACAAGCTCGAGAAGACCCTGGGCGGCATCCGCGAGATGGGTCGCACCCCGTCCGCCGTCTGGATCGTCGACACCAAGAAGGAGCACCTCGCTGTCGAGGAGGCTCGCAAGCTCAGGATCCCGATCGTCGGCATCCTGGACACCAACTGCGACCCCGACGAGGTCGACTTCCCGATCCCGGGCAACGACGACGCCATCCGCGCGGTCGGCCTGCTGACCCGCGTGGTCGCCGACGCCGTCGCTGAGGGCCTCATCGCCCGCTCCGGTGGCAAGACCGAGGGCACCGAGGGCGCCACCGCCGAGGAGCCGCTGGCCGAGTGGGAGCGCGAGCTCCTGGCGACCCCGGCTGCCGAGGAGACGAAGGCCGAGGAGACCCCGGCCGCCGAGGCCCCCGCCGCCGAGGCTGCTGAGACCACCGAGGCTCCGGCCGAGGAGACCCCCGCCGACACCCCCGAGGCCCCGGCCGAGGCCTGAGCCTCATCGTCCACCCAAAGCCACTTAACAAGTCAGAGGAAGACACGCATGGCTTACACCGCTGCCGACGTCAAGAAGCTCCGTGAGCTGACCCAGGCCGGCATGATGGACTGCAAGAAGGCGCTCGACGAGGCTGACGGCGACTTCGACAAGGCTGTCGAGATCCTTCGCGTCAAGGGCACGGCCAAGGCCGCCGCCCGCGCCGCGGAGCGCACCACCTCGGCCGGCCTCGTCGCCGCGTCCGGCAACGCTCTGGTCAGCCTCCTCTCGGAGACCGACTTCGTCGCCAAGAACGAGAGCTTCGTCGCTGCTGCCCAGCAGATCGCCGAGGCCGCCGACGCCAACAAGGTCAACGACCTCGAGGCCCTCAAGGCCATCTCGCTCGGCGACAAGACCGTCGGCGAGACCGTCGAGGAGCTCGCCCGCACCATCGGCGAGAAGATCGAGCTCGGCCAGGTCGCCTACTTCGAGGGTGAGACCACGGTCTACCTGCACAAGAAGGCCTCCGACCTGCCGCCGAGCCTCGGCGTCCTGGTCGCCTACGAGGGTGACGAGGCGGCCGCGAAGCAGGCCGCCCAGCAGGCTGCCGCGCTCAAGGCGCAGTACCTCACCTCCGACGAGGTGCCGGCCGACGTGGTCGACGCCGAGAAGGACGTCCTCACCAAGAAGACGCTCGAGGAGGGCAAGCCCGAGGCTGCCGTCGGCAAGATCGTCGAGGGTCGGATCAAGGCGTTCTTCAAGGAGATCGTCCTGCTCGACCAGGAGTCGGTCTTCGAGTCGAAGAAGTCCGTCAAGCAGGTCCTCGACGCCGCCAACACGCAGGTGAAGCAGTTCGCCCGCTTCGACGTCGGCGCCTGAACCGAGCCTGACTCCGCGCCAACGGCGCGCGATCAGTTAGGTTGAGCAGCAACGTACGACGAAAGGGGCCGGTCCGATGAACCGAATGGTGATCATCGGACCGGCCCTTTCGTACGCCACCCCTACATGCACCACCCCGCACGACGTCGCCCCAGGAAAGGCCACGGCATGACCCGCTACCAGCGCATCCTGATCAAGCTGTCCGGAGAGAACTTCGGCGGTGGCGAGGTCGGTGTCGACCCCATCGTGGTCGCCTCGATCGCCAAGGAGATCTCCGCTGTCGCGGCCTCCGGCGTGCAGGTCGCGATCGTCGTCGGCGGTGGCAACTTCTTCCGCGGCGCCGAGCTCCAGTTGGCCGGCATGGACCGGTCGCGCGCCGACTACATGGGCATGCTCGGCACCGTCATGAACTGCCTCGCGCTGCAGGACTTCCTCGAGAAGGAGGGTGTCGACACCCGCGTGCAGACCGCGATCACGATGGGCCAGGTCGCCGAGCCCTACATCCCGCGCAAGGCCATGCGCCACCTCGAGAAGGGCCGCGTCGTGATCTTCGGCGCCGGCTCCGGCATGCCCTACTTCTCCACCGACACCGTCGCGGCCCAGCGTGCCCTCGAGGTCCACGCCGAGGTGGTCCTGATGGCCAAGAACGGCGTCGACGGGATCTACACCGCCGACCCGAAGAAGGACCCGACGGCGACTAAGTACGATGAGATCACCTTCGGCGAGGCCC
Source organism: Nocardioides sp. NPDC000445 (assembly GCF_040300245.1). Taxonomy (NCBI): domain Bacteria; kingdom Bacillati; phylum Actinomycetota; class Actinomycetes; order Propionibacteriales; family Nocardioidaceae; genus Nocardioides; species Nocardioides sp. NPDC000445. The sequence continues at coordinate 103,704 of NZ_JBEPDH010000020.1, forward strand.
TGCAGAAGCAGCTCAAGATCGCCGACGCCACCGCGTTCGCCCTCTGCATGGAGAACAAGATGCCGATCGTCGTCTACGGTGCCGAGGACGAGGGGGCGGTCTACCGGATCGTCCAGGGTGAGAAGATCGGTACGCTCGTCACCGCTGGCTGAGCGGGACGAGCCCACACGCCACCCACACCACAACACTTACGAGCGCACAGGAGCATCCGGTGATCAACGACATCCTCAACGAGGCCGACAGCAAGATGGTGAAGTCGGTGGACTCCACGCGTGAGGACTTCGCCACGATTCGTGCGGGCCGGGCCACCCCGCAGATGTTCAGCAAGATCCTGGTCGACTACTACGGCACCCCGACGCCGATCCAGCAGCTCGCCTCGTTCACCAGCCCCGAGCCGCGGATCATCAACATCGCCCCCTTCGACATCGGTGCGATGGCCAACGTCGAGAAGGCGATCCGCGACTCCGACCTCGGCGTCAACCCGTCCAACGACGGCAAGATCCTGCGCGCGGTCTTCCCGGAGCTGACCGAGGAGCGCCGCAAGGAATACATCAAGCTCGCCAAGGAGAAGGCCGAGCAGGGCCGCGTCTCCGTGCGTCAGGTGCGCCAGAAGGCCAAGCAGGGTCTCGAGAAGCTCGAGAAGGACGGCGAGGCCAGCAAGGACGACGTCACCGGTGCCGAGAAGCGCCTCGACAGCCTCACCAAGAAGCACACCGACGCGATCGACGAGCTGCTCAAGTCCAAGGAAGCCGAGCTGCTCGAGGTTTGAGCCTGTGACCCCGCGAGGAACGAGCGGGGTCACAACGCGAAAAGATCGAGCGAGCGCACGCCTGAGCTTGCGAAAGCGTGATCGCGTGTCGAGATCCAGTGAGTTTCCCGACACGGCTCCACCGCCGACAACACCCACGGATGAATGGCTGAATCTCAAGTGACCCAGACGCCGCCGTCTCCTTCTTCCCCGGCCCCCGAGCCGCCGAAGAAGGACTACGGCCGCGCCGGCCGCAACCTGCCCGCGGCGATCGGCTCTGCTGTCGTCCTCCTGGTCGCCATCGCGCTGAGCCTGATGTTCGTGAAGACGGCGTTCATGCTGATCGTCGTCGGCTGTGTCGTCGCCGCGGTGTGGGAGCTCCACCGAGGCCTGATGGCCAAGGACATGGACGTCCCCGAGCAACCGCTGATGATCGGCGGCACGGTGATGGTCCTGGTCGCCTACTTCCTGGGCTCCGACGCGCTGGTGACGGCCACCGCGGTGACCGCTCTGGTGATCATGCTGTGGGTGCTGCGGCGTGGGGTCGAGGGCTACGTACGCACCTCGGCCGCGGCCGTCCTCACCTTGTTCTACCTGCCGTTCCTGGGCTCGTTCGTCGCGCTCATGCTCGGCGAGGGCGGCGGCTGGACCTCGGGCGGCCTCTCCGACGACGGCGTACGCGGCATCATCGTCTGGGTCCTGCTCACGATCATGTCCGACATCGGCGGCTACGTGGCCGGGGTCCTCTTCGGCAAGCACCCGATGGCGCCGGTGATCTCCCCGAAGAAGTCGTGGGAGGGCTTCGCCGGATCGGTGGTCTTCACCGTCGCCACCGGCGTCGGCCTGGTCGTATGGCTGCTCGACGGCGCCTGGTGGGTCGGTGTCGCGCTCGGCGTGGTCGCCTGCGTGATGGCCGTCCTCGGCGATCTGGTCGAGTCGGTCATCAAGCGCGACCTCGGTGTCAAGGACATGAGCCAGATCATTCCCGGCCATGGCGGCCTCATGGACCGTCTCGACTCGCTCCTGGCGACCGTTGCCCCGGTCTGGCTGATCCTTCACTACGCCGTCTTCTGAGCAGGCCCGGCCCCGATGCTCTTCCTCGTACGCCACGGACGACCCATCCAGGTGCGCGGCGTCGCCGCGGAGCACTGGGAGCTCGACCCGGCCGGGTTCGACGACGTCTGGGCTCTGCGTGACCGGCTGCCGGCCGGCGCCGCGTGGTACTCCTCGCCCGAGCCCAAGGCGCAGCAGACCGCCCAGCTCCTCACCGACGGCGATGTCGGTGTGGTCGATGCCCTCCGTGAGCACCGCCGCGGCGAGGCCTGGGTCGACGACTTCCAGGCCACGGTCGAGCGGGCGTTCGCAGAGCCGACAGTGCCGGCGTACGACGGCTGGGAGCCGCTCCAAGAGTGCCGTGCCCGCGTGACGAAGGCCGTGGCCGGGATCCTCTCGGCCCACGCGGGCGAAGACGCGGTGCTCATCGGTCACGGCACCGCCTGGACCGTCCTGGTGAGCGAGCTGACCGGCACGCCGCCAGATCTCGCCCGGTGGCGAGACCTCGGCTTCCCGGACCTGATCACCGTCGACGCCTGATCGTCCGCAACCATCGCGAGTTCGTCGCGGCAGCGATTCTTTACCCAAGGATCGCGGTGTTCGGCGCTACGGTTGAAGAGTGACCCAGCGTCCCGCGGACCTCGACGTGGACTCCGATCCAGACGTCGAGGCCGATCACGGCCCGGAGGAGGAGTCCTCGGGGTCCGGTGGCCTGTGGGCCTGGCTGCACGACTCGCACCCGACCGTTGCGGCCCTGGTCGGCTTCTACATCGGCCTGGCGTACGCGATCCTCGTCCCCGGCACCTGGGGCGCACTGCTGACGTGGGTCGTCGGGCAGGAGCGCGCCGAGGAGCTGTTCCCGTGGGTGGCGCTGACCCTTCTCGTGCCCCTGGCCCTGCTCATCCCGCGCAAGACCCGCCGCCTGGCCCAGTTCGTCTGGCTGGGGATCATCCTCACCGTGCTGGTGGTGGTCGGTGTCGGCTCGCTGGTCTTCTGGATCCTGCTGAAGACCGGCTGAGCGAGCGGGGCGGGATCCAGGTTTAGCCGTACGCCGCACCCCGATGGGACAATGGATGCGTGACCGAGCCCGACCCTGCGAACGTACCGGCCCCGCACAGCCCTGAGGCCGAGGCCGCCGCGATGGAGGGGCGCCGCCTGCCCCTGGTGATGGCTCCGCCCAAGGGCCGCGGGAAGCCGCCGCGCCACCTGGCCGACCTCGACCTCGCCGGCCGCCAGGACGCGGCGAAGGAGGCCGGGCTGCCAGGGTTCCGGGCCAAGCAGCTCTCGGTGCACTACTTCGAGCGGCTGGTCGACGACCCCGAGAAGATGACCGACCTTCCCGCCGGCCAGCGCCAGGAGCTGGTCAACACCTTCCTGCCCGACCTGATGACGCCGATCCGTCAGCAGGAGGCCGACAAGGGCACCACCGTCAAGACGCTGTGGAAGCTCTTCGACGGCGCTCTCGTCGAGTCGGTGCTGATGCGCTACACCGACCGCGCCACGGTCTGCATCTCCTCCCAGGCCGGCTGCGGCATGGCCTGCCCGTTCTGCGCGACCGGCCAGGGCGGCCTCGAGCGCAACATGTCGACCGCCGAGATCGTCCACCAGGTCGTCGTCGCTGCCCGGCAGATGGCCAGCGGCGAGATCCCCGGCGGCCCCGGCCGCCTCTCCAACGTGGTCTTCATGGGCATGGGCGAGCCGATGGCCAACTACAAGGCGCTGATGGGCGCGGTCCGCCGCCTCACCTCGCCGGCGCCCGAGGGCCTGGGTCTCTCGGCCCGCCACGTGACCGTCTCCACGGTCGGCCTCGTACCCCGGATCAAGCAGCTCACCGAGGAGGGCATCCCGGTCACCCTCGCCCTCTCGCTGCACGCGCCCGACGACGAGCTGCGCAACGAGCTCGTCCCGATCAACACCCGCTTCTCGGTCGCCGAGACCGTCGACGCCGCCTGGAACTACGCGCGCGTCACGAAGCGCCGGGTCTCCATCGAGTACGCCATGATGCGCGGCATCAACGACCAGGCCTGGCGCGCCGACCTGCTCGCTGACGTCCTCAACTCCTACGGCGACTGGGGCTGGGTCCACGTCAACCTGATCCCGCTGAACCCCACACCTGGCTCGAAGTGGACCGCGAGCGACCCGGCCGACGAGCGCGAGTTCGTACGCCGCCTCGAGGCCAAGGGCATCTCCACCACCGTCCGCGACACCCGCGGCCGCGAGATCGACGGCGCCTGCGGCCAGCTCGCTGCCGCGGAGTAGTGGCTCAAGCCCCGGGGGCGGGCCGGCGCTCGTGGCCGGGTCGGCCTTGGGTGCGGCGTACTTCCTTCATCTCCGCCTCGTAGAGGTGCCGCTTGCCCTCGACGAGAGTGTCGCGAGCCTCCTTCTCCAGCCGCTTGAAGGTGGCGTAGTAGCCGTCGTCGTACTCCTCGACGATCTGAAACGTCCACCGGCCGTTGAGCACGTTGAGTCCGACGAGCTCGCGCTCGAACGTGTCGGCCAGCTCGGTGTGGCCGGCCTCGCGCAGCTGCTGGACACCTTTGCCGAGGGTGAGGTCGGCGGTGCCGGTGATGCGATGCATCGCGTACAGATGACCGCGGGCGATCTCGATCGCTTCGAGTGCCTCGCTGATGGAGCCGAGCGCCTCGACGGTGAGGTCGTCGACGCCTTCGGGCCGGATGTGCTCCTCATCGGTGGTCATGTCGTGATCGTGGCAAACGGAGCGAGCGGGCGGCAAGCCCTGGATCTCTGAGGGTCACACGGTGTTTCCGCTGATGACACCGCCCGGACTACCTGTCGTCCGGCACGGAGTTCTGGCCACGGGAGGTTCACCGACCCGTCAACCAAGTCGGGGGTCACGTTGCCGGACGGCGCTCACGATCGGGAACATGAGCATCAGCCTCGATCGGGTCCCGCTGGTCGCCGCCAACTCAGAGCCGCTCCGTGTCCTCATCGTCACGGAGTCGTTCCTGCCCCAGGTCAACGGCGTGACGAACTCCGTACGCCGCGTCCTGGAGCATCTTGCGATCGACGGCCACACCGTCGAGGTCGTGGCCCCCACCGGGCCCACCGAGTACGCCGGGTTCCCGGTGACCCGCACCCGGGGCGCGACGTTCTGGGTCTACAAAGACTTCCGTGTGGGCCTGGAGACGCGGCGCAAGCTGCGCGCGGTGATGCGCCGGTTCAGCCCCGACGTCATCCACGTCGCCTCACCCGCGCTGCTGGGGCGGCAGGCGGTGCTGGTGGCCAAGGAGCTCGGCATCCCGAGCGTGGCGATCTACCAGACCGACCTGGTCGGCTTCTGGGACAAGTACAAGGCAGTCGGTGGCCCGCAGGCCGCGGCGATGCTCACCCGCCAGGCCCACTCGGCTGCCGACCGCACCCTGGCCCCGAGCTCGTCGGCCCTCACCCAGCTCGAGGGCCTCGGCGTACAGCGCACCGGGCTGTGGCCGCGAGGTGTCGACGTCGAGCTGTTCCACCCGAGTCGCATCGACCACGACCTGCGCGCCCGGCTCGCGCCCAACGGGGAGACCATCGTCGGGTACGTCGGCCGCCTCGCCCAGGAGAAGGAGCTGCACCTGCTGGCTCCGCTGGCGCACAACCCGGCGTACAAGGTCGTGCTCGTCGGTGGCGGCCCGCAGGAGCGCGAGCTGCGCCACCTGCTCCCGAACGCGACCTTCTTGGGCGTGCTGCAGGGGGAGGAGCTCGGGGCTGCGTACGCCTCTCTCGACGTGTTCGCGCACACCGGCTCTCACGAGACGTTCTGCCAGGCGGTCCAGGAGGCGCTCGCCTCCGGGGTCCCGGTCGTGGCGCCGCGCTCGGGCGGGCCGCTGGACCTGGTCGCCGACGGCGTCACCGGGTTCTTCTACGAGCCCGGCAGCCGCGACGACCTCGGCTCGCACGTCGCGCTGCTCCACAACGACCCGCAGCTGCGGCTGCGGATGGGGCGCGAAGCCCGCAAGAGCGTCGCGCACAAGTCCTGGGGCGCGGTGAACGCCGCCCTGGTCGACCACTACCGCGACGTCATCCGGGCGCGCCGGCTGCGATGACGTCGAGGACCTCCTCGTCGGTGTCGACGAGGTGGATGTGGCCCTCCATCGCACGGCCACGGGCGAGGGCCTGCAGGAGCGGCCAGACCGGCAGCTCCTCGGTCCAGTAGCTGCGCCCGACCAGCACCATCGGCGCGACCGCGCTCGCGTCGGCGTAGTAGTTCTCGCAGGCGTCCTGGAAGACCTCCTGCACGGTGCCGCCGGCGCCGGGCAGGAAGACGATCCCGCCGTCGCAGACCTCCAGCAGCACCGCCTCACGGGTGGCGTTGCGGAAGTACTTCGCGATCGCCCCGGCGAACACGTTGGGCGGCTCGTGCCCGTAGTGCCAGGTCGGGATCCCCAGCGACCTTCCGGGCTTGCCCTCGACCTGGTTCCGTACGTCCAGAGCCACCCGTGCCCATGACCGGATCGAGGGCCGGAACGACGGCACCGCGGCCAGCGCCGCGAGCGCATCGTCGAGCACGGTCTTCGGCGCCCCGGCGAGGAAGGCGCCCAGGTTGGCGGCCTCCATCGCTCCCGGGCCGCCGCCGGTGGCCACCACATGACGGCTCGCCAGGTGCTGGGCGAGGCGGGCGGCGGTCGCGTAGCCCTCCTCGCCCCGCCGCAGCGCGTGCCCACCCATCATCCCGATGATCCGCGTGCCCTCGTCGCGTCGCGCCCGCACCCATGCCTCGAGCGCGGCGTCGATCGCATGATCGTGCAAGGTCATCGCGAGCTCGTCGTCGGCGTCGAGCGGCTGCTGCAGCCAGGCGTACGCCCTCGCATCCAGGCTCCGCGCATAGACCGGGTCGTCGTAGAGCTCCTCGGCGGTGTAGAGCCGGGATCGGTAGACGTCGACGGGTGCCTCCGGGATCACCGGCATCACCAGCGCGCCCTCGTCCTCGGCGTAGTCGCCGTCCCCGGGTGCGAAGGTGCACCCGAGGAACGTGGCACCGGCCAGCTCGGTCTCCCGCAGGGTGTCCGAACGTGAGCTCAGGTCCAGCGACCGCAGCCGCCATCCCTTCAGACTGCCGGCTCCAGCCGCCAAGTGCCCGTCGAGCTCGTCCACCGACTCGATGTCGACATGCCGTCCCCGGTGATGCTTCATACCGAGAAACCTACCGACTCACAGTGGCCAGGAGACTCCGGTCAGGCGCTCGGACTCGGTCCACAGCTTGCGGGCGAGCTCGGGGTCGGAGGCGACCGCGGTGCGGCCGACGAGGGTCGGGCTGCCGCGGTACTCGCCGAAGCCGTCCGGCCCGACGTAGCTTCCCGACGGAAGGTCCTGGCTGGCTGCGTACAGGGTCGGGAGTGCGCCCGCCTCCGCGGACTGCGCGACGACTCGGTTGCCGATCGCCATGAGGGCGTGCTTGACCACGTTGCCGGTGTGGCTCTGCAGGTTGGTCGCGGCGTAGCCCGGGTGGGCGGCGTACGCCCGGAGCCCGGTGCCCTCCAGGCGCCGCTGGAGCTCGAGAGTGAAGAGCAGGTTGGAGATCTTCGACTGCCCGTAGGCCCGCTCGGTCCGGTAGTCGCGCCGCTCCCAGTTGAGGTCGTCGAGGTCGAAGCCGCCCCAGCGGTGGGCCGAGGAGGCGACCGTGACGACGCGGTCGGTGATGTGGGGGAGCAGCAGGTTGGTGAGCGCGAAGTGTCCCAGGTGGTTGGTGGCGAACTGGCTCTCGTAGCCGTCGGTCGTGAGGCGCTTGGGCACCATCATGATCCCGGCGTTGTTGATGAGTACGTCGATCTCACCCTCCCACTCGTCGGCGAAGTGCCGCACCGAGCTGAGGTCGGCCAGGTCGAGTGCGCGCACTTCGGCGCCGCCGCCGATCGTGGCGGCCACCTCCTCGCCGGCGGCGACGTTGCGTACGGCCAGGACGACGTGGGCGCCCTTCGCGCCCAGCTGGGTGGCGACGACGCGGCCGAGGCCGCTGGTCGCGCCGGTGACGATGACGGTGCGGCCCTCGAAGGACGGCAGCCGTTCGGAAGTCCACTTCTGTTCGGTCATGTAACCAATCTAGGCGGTGCCAAGAATCTTGACAATGTCTAAATCGGTGAAATCTCGATAAGGTGTGCCTGATGACCGAGACGATGACCCGCTACCACCACGGCGACCTGCGCGCCGCGGTGCTCCGCCGTGCGGAGGAGGTGCTGCGCGAGTCGGGCACCGACGCGCTCTCGCTGCGCGGCATCGCCCGCGACCTGGGCGTGAGCCATGCCGCGCCGAGCGCTCACTTCCGCGACAAGAACGCGCTCTTCGACGCACTCGCGGTCGCCGGGTTCCGGCGGCTGGGCGAGGTCATGGACGCCGCGTTGGCCACCCGCGGCTCGCTCACCGACGACCTGGTGGCCTTCGCCTCGGCCTACCTCGACTTCGCCACCGACAACCCGGCGCTGCTCTCGGTGATGTTCGCGCGCAAGCACAGCGAGACCTCCGGCGCCGAGATCGCCGAGGCCGTCGCCGCCGCTTTCGCCCACCCCACCGCCCTGCTCACCGAGGGCCAGGCCCGTGGTGAGGTCGTCGACGGCGACCCCGAGGTCATCGGGGTCACCGTCCTGGCCGCCATCCAGGGCCTCGCCACCTTCGTCGGCTCCGGTTTCGTGACGCCCGAGCAGTCGCAGGGGATGCTGGAAGACGTCGTCGCCACCCTGATGCGCGGCCTGGCCCGTTAGCTCTCAGAAGGCGTGCGCCATCAGGTCGGCGTAGACCTCCTGCTCGTCGACCTCCAGGCCTCGGGCCTGGAACCACTTCGCGACGTTGGTGATGTCGCGGAGCAGGAAGTCGAAGCCCAGCGGGTTGCCGACCAGGTCGATGATCTGGGGGAGATCGATGATCACGAGCCGGTCCTGCTGGGCAAGGATGTTGTACGGCGAGAGGTCACCGTGGACCAGGCCGGCCTGCACCATCGTGGCCAGCGCGTCGATGAGCCCGTCCCACCACATCTCCAGGACGTGGTGCTCCGGCCGGGTCTGGGCGAGCCGCGGCGCCGTCTCGAGCTCGCCGTTGCCGTCGTCGACCGCGATCCACTCCATCAGGATCTCGGTCCCGTCGATCTGCACCGGATAGGGGACCGGGAGGCCGAGGTTCCAGCAGCGTACGAGCGCGTTCCACTCGGCGTTGGCCCATTCGGCCTTGGCGACCTCGCGGCCGAAGGTCGAGTTCTTCTTCAGCGCGCGCTCGTCGCGGGAGCGCTTGACCGAGCGGCCCTCGGTGTAGCTCGCGGCCCGGTGGAAGGTGCGATGGTCGGTGTCGCGGTAGCGCTTGGCGACCATCAGTGCCTCCTGCTCGGGGAAGAGCGGGTCGGCCCGTACGACCAGGAAGGCGTCGGCCTCCTTGCCGGTCTTGAGGATGCCGAGCTCGGTGTCGATGGCGCCCTGAGAGGTCACCACCCAGTCCGGGCGCGGCTCCGGTCCACGCGAGAGCGGCTCCACGGAGAGCCAGGTGGACCAGCGTTGTCCGTCGTCCAGGTCGTCGTACGCCTGGAAGTCGAAGACGAAATTCGAGTCGATCCCCTGGAGAGGATCAGCGGAGATGTTCTCCTGAGTCACTTCGGGTGCTCCTGATACGAGAGATGTGGTCTGTGGGCAGGCACAGGACAACGACAGTCATGGTCTGCTCCTCTCGATCAGGGGCGCCTCGTGGACGAGGACGCCGGTCGCGCTCCATGGTGGAGGACCGCGACCGGCGTACGCAACAGGTTTATCGGATCGGGTCAGTGACCTCCGACGAGCGGCGCGACGGCCCGGGCGACCAGGGAACCCTTGCCGGTGGCGATCTCCTCCGCGTCGGCCATGGTCATCGCGCGCAGACCGGCGTTGACGCCGAGCCAGCGCAGCGGCTCCGGCTCCCAGCGCGGTGAGACGTGACCGACCCAGGGGAGGGCGGTGAGATCGGACTCGGTGCCGAGGACCAGGTCGCGCAGCGTACGGCCGGCGAGGTTGGTGGTCGCGACGCCGTCGCCGACGTAGCCGCCGGCGTGCGCGAGGCCGCTGGCGGGGTCGTAGCCGACCGAGGCGTGCCAGTCGCGCGGGATGCCGAGCACGCCGCCCCAGCGGTGGGTGATCTTGTGGCCGCGTACGGCAGGGAACAGCTCGACCAGGGTCTCCTGCAGGCGACGGTGGGTGCGGACGTCGGAGGAGTCCGCGTGGGTGATCTTCGATCCGAAGGAGTACGGAGCGCCCCGCCCGCCGAACACGAGCCGGTCGTCCGCGGTGCGCTGTCCGTAGATCAGCAGGTGCCGGCCGTCGGAGAACGTCTCGCGCTCGTCCAGGCCGATGCTTGACCAGACCAGGTCGGAGAGTGGCTCGGTGGCGATGATGAGGGAGCGCACCGGGATGACCTCGCGCTCGAGACCGGCCAGTGTCGGGGTGTAGCCCTCGGTGGCGCGTACGACCACGTCGGCGGTGACCGCATCACACTCCGTCCGCACGAGGTGCGGCTCGATCGCAGTGACCCGGGTCTGCTCGTAGATCGTGACGCCGCGGGCCTCGACGGCGCGGGCCAGGCCACGGACGAGCTTGGCGGGGTGGATCGCGGCGCAGTCGGGGGTGTAGGTGGCGCCGAGGGTGCCGGTCGCGGCAAGCCGCTTCTCGGCGGCGGCCTGGTCCAGCAGGGAGATCTCGGCGTCACCGAGCCCCCAGGAGCGGGCGTGCTCGACCTCGTCGCGGGCGCGCTCGAGCTGGGCGGCGGTACGGGCCACGACGACGGTGCCGCCCTTGGCGATGTCTGCCTCGATGCCCTCCGCCGCGGCGACCCGGATGACCTCGTCTACGGTCGCCCGCATCGCTCGGTCCTGGGCGAGGGCGGCCTCCCGGTTCGAGCCCGCTGCCACCTTGTCGAGCGAGGCGGGGAAGAGGGCCGAGCACCAGCCGCCGTTGCGGCCCGAGGCCCCGAACCCGGCGACCTCGGCCTCGAGGATCGCGATCTTCAGGCTGGGCCGGGCCTCGGCCAGGTAGTAGGCCGTCCACAGGCCGGTGTAGCCGGCGCCGACGATCGCGACATCGACCTCGAGGTCACCCATCAGGGCCGGACGCGGCTCCCATGAGTCGCCCGCGGTCTCGTGCCACAGGCTGATGTCGGAGTAGGTCACCGGGCCACCTCCGTAGCGCAAGCGCCAGAATACGGATGTGGCCCGGTGAAAGACTCACGGGTCGCTCGCTGGCGCTCGCTCACCGGACGCCCCAGGCGTACGTCTGCTTGTGCAGGTGCAGGTACATGAACGTCTCGGTGCTCACCACGCCCTCGATGGCGCGGATCTTGCTGGAGACGAGGTTGAGAAGTGCCTCGTCGCTCTCGGCGACGACCTCCACGAGCAGGTCGTAGGAGCCGGCGGTGATGACGATGTAGTCGACCTCATCGAGCTTGCCGAGCTCGTCGGCGATCCCCTCGATAGGTCCGGAGGTGCGTACGCCGATCATGGCCTGGCGCGCGAAGCCGAGCTCGAGCGGGTCGGTGACGGCGACGACCTGCATGACGCCGCTGTCGACGAGGCGTTGCACGCGCTGCCGCACCGCGGCCTCGCTCAGGCCGACCTCCTTGCCGATCGCGGCATAGCTGCGCCGCCCGTCCTGCTGGAGCTGCTCGATGATCAGCTTGTTGACCTCGTCGAGGTGAGCGCCCCCGTTGCGCTTGCGAGTGGTCATGGCGCCCAGTCAACCTGTTTGCCGTGGCCTGATGCAACGAAATCCGTCGTGTGTAACGAACAGTTTCCATGATTCCGTACATTGTGTGTGGCTGAAGGCCTCTGAAGTTGTCATAGTGGGCGTCGTGAACCATGTCTCGCTGACCGATGCGAAGCCCGCCGTCTACTGGCTGGACGACCCAGCGAAGCCAGCGCCGCTGCCGCCTCTGCTCGGGGTGGAGTCGGCCGATCTGGTGGTCGTCGGAGGCGGGTACTCGGGGCTGTGGACGGCACTGCTGGCCCGTGAGCGGTTTCCGTCGTGGTCGGTGGTGCTGCTGGAGGCCGGCCAGTGCGGGGACCAGGCATCGGGCCGCAACGGCGGCTTCGCCGAGGCGTCGTTGACACATGGCTTCTGGAACGGTCTGGAGCGCTGGCCCGACGAGCTCGCGACCCTGGACCGGCTCGGCCAGCAGAATCTCGACGAGATGGCGGCGACCATCCAGGAGCACGGCATCGACTGCGACTGGCAGCTCACCGGCGCGCTGAACGTCGCCACCCGTCCGCATGAGGTCGGCGACCTCGCCGAGTGGTCGACCGCGCTGACCGAGCACGGCATCAAGCACCGGCTGCTGGACGAGATCGGCGTACGGGACGAGCTCCGCTCGCCGACCTACCTCGGTGGCTTGGAGGTGGTCGGTGACACGGCCACGATCGAGCCGGCGCGGCTGGCGTGGGGTCTGCGGCGGGCCTGTCTGGACGCCGGGGTGGTGATCCACGAGGGCTCCGCGGTCACCGGTCTCGAGCGTGACGGTTCGGGGATGCGGGTCTCGACGATCGCGGGTTCGGTCCGGGCCGGGCGGGTGGCACTGGCCACCAACGCGTTCCCGCCGCTGCTGCGGCGACTGCGGATGATGACCGTGCCAGTCTACGACTACGTACTCATGACCGAGCCGCTCTCCGCCGCGCAGATGGACGCCATCGGCTGGGCGAACCGGCAAGGCGTCAGCGACTCCGCCAACCACTTCCACTACTACCGCCTGACCAGGGACAACCGCATCCTGTGGGGCGGCTACGACGCGATCTACCACTTCGGCTCGAAGATCTCACCGGAGCTGGAGACCGGCGCCACCCACGACAAGCTGGCCGGCCACTTCTTCGAGACCTTCCCGCAGCTCGAAGGCCTCCGCTTCACCCACCGCTGGGCCGGCATCATCGACACCTGCACCCGCTTCTCGGCATTCTTCGGCAAGGCGTACGCCGGCCGCGTCGCCTACGCCCTCGGCTACACCGGTCTTGGCGTCGGAGCCACTCGTTTCGGCGCCCAGGTCATGCTCGACCTCCTCAGCGGCGAGCAGACGGAACGTACGTCGCTGGAGATGGTGCGCTCCAAGCCGCTGCCGTTCCCTCCCGAGCCGGCGCGGTATGCGGGCATCTCGATGATGGTGCGCTCGTTCGGGAAGGCTGATGCCAACGGGGGTCGTCGCGACCTGTTCCTGCGGGCGATGGATCGTCTCGGGTTGGGGTTCGACTCTTAAGGCTCGGCTTCTCGGCGGGCACTGTGGCTGGTCGTTCTTCTTATGGTTGGGGCCGCCGACCCGTTACGGATGGTGTTCTCGCCAGATCCCGGAGTCAAGGACGGCCTTCGGCCGCCGGCTTCGCCGGCCGCTTCGCGGTCCTTGACACCGGGCTCCGGCGAGAATTTTGGCTGGCTATCGGGTCGGCGGCGGGGTGTGGTGCGGATTCCCTGGGTTGGGTACGGCCTTGAGATCTCGGGTCGGTGAGTCCTGGTGGGTGAAGGGTCTGCTCGGTGCCTATACCGGTTGGCGGCATCTTGTGAATGCTTCACAAGATGCCGCCACGAGGAGGGGGGATGACCCGGGCATGGCGGATGCTGCCTCAGGTGGCTCCTGGCCAGGGCCGCCTCGGGCGGGTCGCCTGGGCGGACCGGCTGGGTCACCAGGTTGCGGCTGAAGTGCCGCGCCCGATGCAGCGACGGCCGGACCAGCACTGCCCGCCGCAGAGCATCGGCAGGTTGGCACCCGGCAGGAGCGGCACGACAGGACGGTGTGAGGACACAGTTCAGCGATCGGCCCATCGTGGGATCGGATGAACACGGGCACGGCGGCGCAGGCCAGCTCGCGGATCAGCTGGTTCGGGTGCGCCGAGTGAACCGGATTCGCCCATCCGGGAGCCGCTCATAGGTGTAGTCAGGGTCGTGGATCCGGCGATGGTCGCTGGCACACAACAAGACCATGTTCGCCATGTCGGTCTTCCCGCCGTCGGACCACGGTTTCAAGTGATGGGCCTCGGTCCACGCGGCGGGTGCGTCGCAGTCTTCGGCCTGGCAACACTTGTCCCGTAACCGGAGCGCGCGGTGTTGGACCGGATACGCCAACCTCGCGGTGCGGCCGAGGTCGAGGATCTCGGAGTCGGTACCGAGGACGACCGGGACGATGTTGGCGTTGCAGGCCATCCGGCGGGCCTCCGCGGCGGTGATCTGCTCCCCGTCGAAACCCAGGGAGGCGGTGCCGAGGTCCTTGCGGAGATCCTCGACGCTCATGGTGATGAACACCGTGGTCCCGTGACCGCCGTGGCGGGGCAGCTGGTCGACGTCGTAGGTCTCGACCACGCGAGCAAAGGCCTGGCCCAGCAACCGGTCATAGGGCGCTTTTAGGCCCTTGTCCTCGGCCGAAAGCTTCCTCGGCTGAGCCAACGAGTCCAGCAGGGTCCGCAGCCGCATCCCCACCGCACGGGAGACCCGGGCGTGGATGTCGATGGTGCCGTCGCCGTTGTCGCGGGAGGAGAAGAACGTACGCCGCTGGGCGTGCTCTTCCTCGCGCTGGAGTGCTTTGGCCTCGGCCTGCTCGAATCGTTCCGGGTCGATCTCGGCGAGGATCCGGCGGCCGACGATCTTCAGCTCGTTCGCCGTCAACCGGGTGGCGTAATCGACCAGCAGCTTCTCGGCCAGGATCAGGTCCTCGGCGCTGGCGGCGGGATCGGTCTCGATCTGGACGAGGGCCTGGGTGATCACCCTTGCCTTGTCTTGGGACACCACACCCTCAGCGAGGCCATCAGCGACGAGGTCGTACTTGCTCACCGCGGCCGCGAGTTTGATCTGGGAGCGGGCCACGCCCTTGTCGACGAGGAGTTCGGTCCGCAGCCATCCGGAGGCGTCTTTCGCGCCGGTCTCCTCAGCGATGTCACCAGACGTCGCGAGCACCCGCAGTTTCAACGCGGCCTGCTGGGCTTGGAGCTTCTCCAACCGCTCCAGCAGGTCCTTCTTCTGCTCGGTGCGCCAATAGACGGGGTCTGTTGCCAGCAACTCTTGGAGGGCGGTCTCGATAGCCTGCAAGGCAGCGTCGACCGCGTCGCCGGGGTTGGTGCCCCAGGGGTCGATCGAGCGGCCGAGACTCATCGCTGCCCTCTCCTTCGGAGGTGTGCTGTGATGGGTCCGATTCTACGCTCACAGCCCCTGTCTGGCCACCTATTTGTCCTGATCAGAGACCATTTTCGCGGTGAGCGAACGACCTCGTATCTGTGGATCATAAGTGGCCCGAAGGGCCACCCTTCCACCCCATCAACCTCACCCGTCCCAAGCAAGA
Organism: Nocardioides sp. NPDC000445; assembly: GCF_040300245.1. Taxonomy (NCBI): domain Bacteria; kingdom Bacillati; phylum Actinomycetota; class Actinomycetes; order Propionibacteriales; family Nocardioidaceae; genus Nocardioides; species Nocardioides sp. NPDC000445. The sequence goes on from NZ_JBEPDH010000020.1 coordinate 118,750, forward strand.
TTCCGCTGCACCACACCCGGGCCGCCGCCCCGATAGCCAGCCAAGTTTTTCTCGACGGGCGCCGGTGTCAAGGACCGCGAAGCGGCCGGCGAAGCCGGCGGCCGAAGGCCGTCCTTGACTCCGGGGTTCGGCGAGAACACCCTCCAAGAACGGGTCGGCGGCCCCACGCCAACCACAAGAAACAGTCAGCGACAGAGCCCAACCAGAAAAACAGTCCTAAGCCGCCGGATGCTCGTACGCCGCCGCAACCCGCTCGCGGAGCTTCGCGTGGATCTCCTCCGGCGTGCGCTGCGTACGCTGGCGGTGGTTGCGCGCAATGATGACGCCTGTCGCGGTGACCCCGGCCAGTCCGGCGAGACCGACGATCTTCCACACGCGTGCACTGCCGAAACTCATAGGACCCCCTGCTCACGATGTCTGATGACACCACTATCTCCCTTGCCGACGCCGTGGACCAGACCCGGACCGGTGATCTGTGGCTCTTCCGGGGGCGTTCGGTCGCCGACCGGGCGATCCGGATGCTCAGCAACGCCCCGGTCAACCATGTCGGGATGGCGGTGGTGCTCGACGACCTGCCGCCGCTGATGTGGCACGCCGAGCTCGGCAAGGGGCTGCTCGATCTCTATACCGGCACCCACCATCGTGGCGTACAGCTCCATGATCTGCGTGCCGCGGTCGAGCAGTGGGCGGGGCGTTACGAGCAGCAGGTCTGGCTGCGCCAGCTGACCGCCGACATCGACCGTCAGCGCGAGGACGCGCTGCTCCGGACGATCGCCCGGCTCGACGGCACCCCGTTCCCCTCGACCGCCGCGCTGGCCGGACGCTGGGCGCGGGGGAGAGTGCGCTCGAAGGCAGGCCTCGAGCAGGTCTTCTGTGCCGAGGTCGTCGCCGCGACCTACCAGGGGATGGGACTGCTCGACGACGAGCGCCCGACCAACTACTACGACCCGGGTCGCTTCTGGTCCGGCGACCACCTGACCCTGCAGGACGGCGCGGTCCTAGGTAGTGAGGTACGCGTCGTCGGCTGAACCGCGGCCCGCGAGGCGGAGGGCGACGGAGACCTCGCCGCTCTCGACCAGGGTGCCGATGACGAGCGCACGGAGCCCGCGAAGCAGCGCGTCGGGGTCGACCAGGTCGGGCGCTGCGAGGGCGTGCAGCAGATAGCCGTGCACGAGGGCGAGCACGGAGCCGGGGTCGGTCCGGGTCGCGCCCGCCACGGTCGCCGCGCGGTCCGCGACCGCACGACCGGCGGTGAGCGCCTCGGCCACCACCGGGCGGAACTGCGGTTCGCGGGCGGCGTGGAGCAACCCCTCGAGGAAGGCGAGCGAGTCGGTCGGCGGGGACATCAGCGCCGCGGCGAACGCCTCGGCCATCGCGTCGGTGCCGGACTCCGTCGCGGCGAGCTCGTCGGCGAGCGTACGCAGCCGGGCGACGTCCTCGGCGACGCCCGTGCGCATCGCTTCGGCCGCCAGGTCCGTGATCGAGTCGAAGAAGTATCCGACTGTGGCCAGCGGTAGCCCGGCGCGCTCGGTCACGGCCCGATGGGTGACCCCGGCGATGCCCTTCTCGGCGGCCACCTCGATCGTGGCGCGGACGAGGGCGTCGCGTCGCTGCCTGGCGCTGTCGCCGTGCCGTCGCTTCATGCGCAGAGTGTTTCACGCGAGACGTCAAGAAGTCTGGAAGATCTTCTAGACTTTTGCGAGCCGATCCAGCACGCTGTCCGACATGACCGCACCGGCTCGCGTCCACGCCTTCACCGACGACGCTCTCGGAAACCACGACGCCGTCGAGCTCGCCCGCCTCATCCGGGCAGGAGAGCTGAGCGCGGCCGAGGTCGAGGCGGCGGCGGTCACCCGGCTGCGACATGTGGCCCCGGGGCTGCACGCGATGGCGTACGAGGCCTATGACGCGCCCCGTCGCGCGGACGCCGACACCGGCCTGCTCCATGGTGTGCCGACCCTGCTCAAGGACAACACCGACCTGCTCGGGATGCCGACCAACCACGGGTCGGAGGCCTTCCGGGCGCGGCCGGCCACACACGACGGGCGATACACGACGCAGTTCCTCAGCGCCGGGGTGACCGTGCTGGGCAAGAGCCGGATGCCCGAGTTCGGGCTGAACGCGACCACCGAGTTCCGAAGCGGGCCGCCGACGCCCAACCCCTGGAACACGCGCCACTCCGTCGGGGCATCCTCCGGCGGGGCGGCAGCGCTCGTCGCCGCCGGAGCGGTGCCGATCGCGCACGCCAACGACGGCGGCGGGTCGATCCGGATCCCGGCCGCGGCAGCCGGACTCGTCGGGCTCAAGCCGAGCAGGGGAAGGCACATCGACGGCGAGATGGCCCGCACCCTCCCGATCAACATGGTCAGCGAAGGGGTGGTGACAAGGACGGTCCGCGACACCGCGACCTTCCACGCCGCGCTCGAGCGGCACTGGCGCAACCCGGCGCTGCCGCCCCTCGGACTCGTCGAGGGCCCCGCGCGGCGCCGGCTCCGGGTCGCGATGATCATCGAGTCGGTGACCGATGCCGTCGTGGACACGCCGACGAAGGCGGCCGTGGAACGCACCGCGACCCTGCTGGAGGAACAGGGCCACAGCGTCGAGCCGGTCCCGATCCCCGTCGACGCGCGCTTCGGCGACGACTTCCTCAGCTACTGGGGTCTGCTCGCCTTCCTCGCCGGCAACCTCGGCCGCCTGACCATCGACCGGACGCTCGACCAAGGCCGCCTCGACGGCCTCACCGACGGCCTGCGTCGCGCCTTCGCCTCCGGCGGCTGGCGCCGTACGCCGGCCGCGCTGCTCCGCCTGCGGGGTGCGGCGGCGGCCTACGCCAAGGTCTTCGACCATCACGACGTGGTCCTGTGCCCGGTCGTCGCCGGCGTCACCCCGCCGCTGGGGCATCTGTCCCCGAACGTGCCGTTCGAGGACCTCGTCTACCGGCTTCGTCGTCACGTCGCGTTCACGCCGCTGCAGAACATCACCGGTGCGCCGGCGATCTCGCTGCCGATGGGGCTCAGCGAGGACGGGCTGCCGATCGGCGTCCAGCTCTCCGCGGCGTACGGCGACGAGCGGACGCTCCTCGAGCTCGCCTACGCTCTCGAGGAGCAGTCGCCGTGGCCACGCATCCAGCAGTGAGCGAGGTCAGAGCATCGTCGAGGCCTTCTCCAGCACCCGGCGCAGGATCTGCTCCATCTCGTCGAACTCGGCCTGGCCCACGGTCAGCGGCGGGGAGAGCTGGATGACCGGCTCGCCGCGGTCGTCGGCGCGGCAGTAGAGGCCCTCGGACCACAGCGCCTTGGAGACGTACCCGTAGAGGATCCGCTCGCACTCCTCCGCCGTGAACGTCTCGCGAGTCCCGCGGTCCTTGACCAGCTCGATGCCATAGAAGTAGCCGGTGCCGCGTACGTCGCCGACGACCGGCAGGTCCTTCAGCTTCTCCAGGGTGGAGCGGAAGGCGGCCTCGTTGCGGCGTACGTTGCCCAGCAGGTCCTCGGCCTCGAAGAGGTCGAGGTTGGCCATCGCCACCGCGGTGGAGACGGGGTGACCGCCGAAGGTGTAGCCGTGGTAGAAGGTCTCCTCGCCCTCGAGGAAGGGCGCCATCAGCCGGTCGGAGATGATCGTTGCGCCCAGCGGCGCGTATCCCGAGGTCAGCCCCTTGGCGGAGGTGATCATGTCGGGCACGTAGCCGAACCGCTCGCAGCCGAACATCGTGCCCAGCCGCCCGTAGGCGCAGATGACCTCGTCGGAGACGAGCAGCACGTCGTACTCGTCGCAGATCTCCCGCACCCGCTGGAAGTAGCCCGGGGGAGGCGGGAAGCAGCCGCCCGAGTTCTGCACCGGCTCCAGGAAGACCGCGGCCACGGTGTCGGGGCCCTCGGCGCGGATCACGACCTCGATCTGGTCGGCGCACCAGCGTCCGAACGCCTCCGGGTCGCTCCCGTCCATCAGCCCACCGGTGATCTCCGAGGCCCGGTAGATGTTGGTGTTCGGCACCCGGAAGGTCGAGGGGACCAGCGGCTCGAACGGCGCCTTGATGTCGGCCAGGCCGGTGATCGACAGCGCCCCGTGAGTGGTGCCGTGATAGGCGATGTTGCGCCCGATCACCTTGTGCTTGCCCGGCTTCCCGCGCAGCTTGAAGTAGTTCTTGGCCAGCTTCCACGCGGTCTCGACGGCCTCGGAGCCGGAGTTGGTGAAGAAGACCCGGTTCAGGTCGCCGGGGGCGAGTGAGGCCAGACGTGCGGCCAGCTCGATCGCTGGCTCGTGCGCGTACGACCACAGGGGGTGGAAGGCCAGCTGCTTGGCCTGCTCCGCGCCCGCGTCGGCGAGCTCCGCGCGGCCGTGGCCGACCTGGGAGACGAAGAGCCCCGCGAGACCGTCGAGGTAGCGGTTGCCCTCGATGTCGTAGATGTAGGCGCCCTCACCCCTGGCGATGATCGGCACGTCGGCCTCTGCGTAGCTCGAATGCCGCGTGAAGTGCATCCAGAGATGGTCCTTGGCGTCGCGCTGCAGCTGCTCGTGGTTGCCGGTCATGACCCAATGGTCACCCACCGCCTCTCGCTTTCGCAAGCGAATCAGTAGCAAACCAGGAATTCCCCTTCGGATTCAGTTGTGACATCCCTGTTACGAGAAGGAGTTAGTCTCTACCGCATGGCTGACCAGACCTTCAGGAACGTGATCGGCGGCGAGCTTCGCGAGGCCGCCGACGCCGCGACGTACGACGTCGTCGACCCCGCCACCGGCGAGGTCTACGCGCAGGCGGCGATGTCGGGGGAGACCGACGTCGACCAGGCGTATGCCGCGGCCGCATCGGCCTTCGAGACCTGGGGCGAGACCACACCCCAGGAGCGCAGCCTGGCTCTACTCCGGATCGCCGACGCGATGGAGGCCCGGGCCGAGGAGCTGACCGCCGTGGAGGTCAAGGACACCGGCAAGCCGTTCCAGCTGACCCTGGAGGAGGAGCTGCCGCCGACGATCGACCACTTCCGCTTCTTCGCGGGCGCGGCGCGGACCCTGGAGGGGAAGAGCGCGGGGGAGTACCTCCAGGACCACACCTCCTGGATCCGTCGCGAGCCGATCGGCGTGATCGGGCAGGTCACGCCGTGGAACTACCCGCTCGCGATGATGTCCTGGAAGATCGCCCCGGCCCTGGCCGCCGGCAACACGGTCGTCCTCAAGCCCTCCGACACCACCCCGGCCAGCTCGGCGCTGCTGGCCGAGATCGCCCAGGAGTTCCTGCCGCCGGGCGTGCTCAACCTCGTCACCGGCGACCGCGACACCGGCCGCGCGCTGATCCGGCACAAGACACCCCAGATGGTCGCCATCACCGGCTCGGTGCGTGCCGGCATGGAGGTCGCCGCGACCGCGGCGCAGGACGTCAAGAGGGTCCACCTCGAGCTCGGCGGCAAGGCGCCGGTCATCGTCTTCGACGACGCCGACATCGACAAGGCGGTCGCCGGCATCGCCGCGGCGGGCTACTTCAACGCCGGCCAGGACTGCACGGCCGCGACCCGGGTGCTGGTGCAGGACGGCGTCCACGACGAGTTCGTCGCGGCACTCGCCGAGGCTGCCCGCAACACCACCGTCGGTCTCCCTGGCGACAACACCGACGTCGGCGCGCTCAACAACCCCGGCCAGCTCGCCCGGGTCGCGGGCATGGTCGACCGCCTCCCGGACCACGCCACGATCGCGGCCGGTGGCGCGCCGGCACGGGTCGAGGGCGGTGAGAACGGCTACTTCTACCAGCCCACGGTCCTGGCCGGGCTCCGTCAGGACGACGAGCAGATCCAGCAGGAGATCTTCGGTCCGGTGATCACCGTGCAGCGGTTCGCCGACGAGGCCGCGGCGCTCAGATGTGCCAACGACGTCGACTACGGCCTTGGGTCGAGCGTGTGGACCACGGACCACGCCACCGCCCTGCGGGTCAGCAAGCGCCTCGACTTCGGAGTGGTGTGGATCAACACCCACATCCCCTACATCTCCGAGATGCCCCACGGCGGCTTCAAGCACTCCGGCTACGGCAAGGACCTCTCCGTCTACGGGTTCGAGGACTACACCCGGATCAAGCACGTCATGTCCTTCATCGGCGAGTAATCCGCTAGACAAACGTGTGGGCGTGCGACCCTCGATGTGCGGGCCGGTGGCGTCCGTGAAAGCATCGAGCGCCGTTTCGCGTACCTCCGCGACTCGGACCCAGCAATGGAAGCAGCCGAACCCCCACACGAGGTGCACCCCACATGTCAGCCAAGCAGTGGCGGACAGATGTCCAAGGTCTCCGGGCAGTTGCCGTAGGCCTGGTCGTCGCTGCCCACGCGGGCGTCCCGCACACCGAGGGCGGGTTCGTCGGCGTCGACGTCTTCTTCGTCCTCTCCGGCTTCCTGATCACCACCCTGCTTCTGCGCGAGGCTGACACATCGGGAACGGTCAGCATTCCGCAGTTCTACGCGCGTCGCGCCCGCCGGATCCTGCCGGCAGCAACTCTGGTGATCCTGGTCGTCCTGGCGTACGCCGCCTGGCAGCTGCCGACCACACGGCTCACCGACGCGGCCGCTGACGGCACCTGGGCAGCGTTCTTCCTGGCCAACGTGCACTTCGCGGCCGAGGGGGTGCAGTACTTCCAGCCCAGCGAGCCCTCGCCCTTCCAGCACTACTGGTCGCTCTCGGTGGAGGAGCAGTTCTACCTCGTCTGGCCGGTGCTGGCGCTCCTGCTCATCCCGCGGCTCGGACGCAAGGGCTTCACCGTCGTCGCCGCGGTGATCGCGGTCGCGAGCCTGGCCTGGTCGATCTACGCCACCGGCGAGAACCCGACCGCCGCCTACTTCTCCACCCCGGCGCGCGCCTACGAGCTCGCCGCCGGTGCGCTGCTGGCCTGCTGGGGCGGCCGGCTCAAGGGTGCCGCGAGCATTGCCGCCGGCCTCGGCGGAGCCGCGGCGATCCTGGTAGCCACGGTCGCGTTCAGCGAGGCCACCCCGTTCCCCGGCTGGCAGGCGCTGGTGCCCACCCTCGGCACGGTCGCGCTGCTCGCCTCCGGTGCCAACGCCCCGACCGCGAGGCTGCTCGCGATCCGCCCGCTGCGATATGTCGGCGACATCTCCTACTCCCTCTACTTGTGGCACTGGCCGCTGATCGTGCTCGCGCCGGAATTCCTTCACCTCGGCAATGCCGCGCTCGAGATGACGGTCGCGGTCGCTGCTGCGCTGCTCCTCTCCGCCCTGAGCCACCGCTTCATCGAGCTCCCGTTCCAGCGCAAGCAGGTGCCCGTGCTCTCCCACGGGCTGCGCTCGCTGGCCCTGTGGCCGGCGGCGCTCGTGCTGGCGGTCGGCAGCGGCTGGCTGACGACCGGCTATGCCGCGTACGCCGAGAAGGAGCGGGCCGCCCAGGCGCAGGCGTGGTTCGCGGCCAACGAGGTCCCCGACACCGCTGCCGAGACCGGCGGCCCGCCGCAGGTGCAGCGCGAGCTCCGCGCCGCCCTCGACATCGCCGACCGCGGTGGCCCGATCCCGCCCGCCGTGCTCGGCGAGGAGATCACCGAGGATCGGTGGCAGAAGACGTACGGCGACTGCTACGCCAACTACGGAGACACCCGCGGCACCGACTGCACCCTCGGCGACACCGACGCGAAGAAGACCGTCGCCGTCGTCGGCGACTCCCACGCCGGCATGTGGCTGACCGCCTTCGACGACCTCGGCAAGGAGAACGGCTTCCGGGTCGTGCCGGTCGTGAAGGTCGGCTGCGCCCCCTATCCGGTCCAGCACCGCGGCAAGAAGATGACCCAGGCCGAGTGCGACGACTTCCGCGACTGGTCGGCGGACCGCCTCGAGCGCCTCGACCCCGACACGATCGTCTCGACGGCTCGCGGTCAGCTCTTCATGCCGAAGACGTACGACGGGATGGACCGTGACGAGCAGTGGTCGCGCGCGGTGCGCAGCACCGTGAAGGCCTACCGGGAGATCTCCCGCAAGGTGGTCGTCCTCGGTGACGTACCCAAGGTCGACCAGAGCCCCGCCGACTGCATCAGCGCCCCCGAGGCCGACCAGAGTTCCTGTCTCAGCGACCCGGACTCGCGCGAGACCAGCAGCAACGAGCTCACCGAGGCGGCCCTGGAGGGCACCGAGGCGGCGTACGTCGACACCCAGCGATTCGTGTGCGCTGATGACCGCTGCCCGCTGGTGGTGGGGGAGAAGGTCACCTACTACGACGAGTCGCACCTGACCGAGTCCTGGGTCCGCCACGTCACGCCGCGGCTCGGCGTCATCCTGGCGCCGCTGATCTAGCTGGCCCTGGTCTAACGCGGATTTAACTGGGACGCCCGTTTTGGGATTTGCCTTTACGTGCATCTTTGTGGCTTAATTGTGACCAGACGTTGCAAAACGTTTCATGCACAGCCCTGGACCCGTGGGGGAGTCCGGGGCTGCTGCTATTTCGCCGGCGTTTTTCCGGTCCGCAGCGGCCGCCGCTTGGCGCCTTCTCAGCCTCTGCTGGGAAGATGGGTGGGTGAATGAGCAGCGACCACGCGACGTGGTGATCCTCGGCTCGACCGGGTCCATCGGCACCCAGGCCCTCGACCTGGTGCGGGCCAACCCGGATCGGTTCCGGGTCGTGGCGTTGACCGCGGGCGGGGCCAACAAGGAGCTGTTCGAGGCGCAGGTGGCCGAGTTCGCGCCCAAGGTCTCCGGGCTGGGGGAGGATGCCTCGGTCGACGCCGCCGCCCTGCCCGCCGACGTGGTGCTCAACGGGATCACCGGCGCCGTCGGCCTCCGCCCGACGCTGGCCGCGCTGGAGGCGGGCAACACGCTCGCCCTGGCCAACAAGGAGTCGCTGATCATCGGCGGCCCGCTGGTCAAGCGGATCGCGGGGGAGGGGCAGATTGTCCCGGTCGACTCCGAGCACTCCGCGATCGCCCAGTCGCTGCGCGCCGGCCGTGCCGAGGAGGTACGCAAGCTGGTGCTGACCGCGTCCGGGGGCCCGTTCCGCGGCCGTTCCCGCGACGAGCTCGCCCAGGTCACCCCGGCGCAGGCGCTCAAGCACCCCAACTTCGCGATGGGGCGGGTGATCACGACCAACTCCGCCACCCTGGTCAACAAGGGTCTGGAGGTCATCGAGGCTCATCTGCTCTTCGACGTACCCTTTGACCGGATCGAGGTCGTGGTCCACCCGCAGCAGTACATCCACTCGATGGTCGAGTTCACCGACGGCGCGGTCGTCGCTCAGCTCGGGCTGCCGACGATGCTGGTGCCGATCTCGATGGGGATGGCATGGCCTGATCGGGTGCCGGACGCCGAGACGCCCATCGACTGGACGAAGGCCGCCGACTGGCGCTTCGAGCCGCTCGACGACTCTGCCTTTCCCGCGGTACGCCTCGCCCGCGAGGCCGGCACCCGCGGCGGCACCCACCCCGCGGTCTACAACGCGGCCAACGAGGTCTGCGTGGATGCCTTCCACGAGGGCCGGATCCCGTTCACCGGCATCGTGGACACGATTGCGGAGGTGATGGCGAGGCATCACGGCGTACGCTCTGAAAGCACCCTCACCATCGAGGACGTGCTCGCCGCCGACGCCTGGGCGCGCGAGGAGACCACTCGGATCCTGGAGACCCGTCCATGAGCTACCTGCTCTACACGCTGGCCGTGATCGGCTTCATTCTCGCGATCCTGGTCTCGATCGGGCTCCACGAGCTCGGCCACATGATCCCGGCGAAGGCGTTCGGCGGGAAGGTGACCCAGTACTTCATCGGCTTCGGGCCGACGGTGTGGTCCAAGCAGGTCGGCGAGACGGAGTACGGCCTCAAGGCGATCCCGCTCGGTGGCTACGTCAAGATCGTCGGGATGCTGCCGCCCGGCGCCGACCAGCTGGGGGAGCGCACCGAGGACGGCGCGCTCAAGGTGCGCAAGTCCAACACCGGCATGTTCACCCAGCTGATCAGCGACGCGCGCTCGGCCGAGTGGGAGCTGATCCGTCCCGAGGACGAGCCGCGGCTGTTCTACAAGATGTCGTGGTGGAAGAAGGTCATCGTGATGGCCGGCGGGCCCACGGTGAACATCGCGATCGCGTTCTTCGTGCTCTGGGGCGTCTTCGGGATCTACGGGGTTCGCGAGAACGTCGTCGACAAGGGTCATCCGGTGGTCTCGAGCCTGCAGGAGTGCCTGCTGAGCTGGGAGGACCAGGGCCGCGAGTGCCGCGCCAGCGACAAGCCGACCCCGGCCGCCGACGCAGGTCTGAAGCCCGGCGACGAGCTGATCTCGTTCAACGGCACCGAGCTGACCTCATGGGCGGTCGCCCAGGAGCTGATCCGCGACAACATGGACCGCGAGGCCACCATCGTCATCGATCGCGACGGCGAACGGATGACGCTGCACACCCAGACCGTCGTGCAGGAGCGGGTCAAGGACCTCGACGACACCAGCGCCGACCCGGAGACCGCGAAGGTCGGCTTCTTCGGGATGTCGCCCGAGTCGCACGTGGTCACGACCAAGGAGGGGCCGGTCTACGCGCTCAAGGAGATGGGTGTGATGGCCGAGAACGCCGTCCACTCGCTGCTGAGACTGCCGGTCAAGGTCTGGCACGTCGCGCTCGCGATCGTCGGTGTCGAGGAGCGCTCGGCCGACAGCCCGGTCAGCATCGTCGGCGGCGGCCGCATCGCCGGTGAGATCGCGGCCCACGAGGGCCTCGACGTCGGCGAGAAGGTCGCCAGCTTCGCGTTCCTGGTCGGTGGGTTCAACCTGTTCATCGGCATCTTCAACTTCGTCCCGCTGCTGCCCCTCGACGGCGGTCACATCGCGACGGCGCTGTGGGAGGGCATCCGTCGTGCCTTCGCCAAGGTCTTCCGGCGGCCCGAACCGGGACATGCCGACCCGGCGAAGCTGCTGCCGGTGGCGTACGTCGTGGCCTCGGCGCTCCTGGTGATGGGTGTTGTCCTGATCGTCGCCGACCTCGTCGTCCCACTTCATCTCCAAGCCTGACCCGCCCGTAAGATTGGTAGACATGACGTCGATCCCCACGCCGACAGACATCGGTATGCCGGAGGCACCCGCCCCGGTGCTCGCTCCTCGCCGCAAGACCCGCCAGATCAAGGTCGGGTCGGTGGGCGTGGGCAGCGACAGCCCCATCTCCGTGCAGTCGATGACGACCACGCTCACCTCCGACGTCAACTCCACGCTGCAGCAGATCGCCGAGCTCACCGCGTCGGGCTGCGACATCGTCCGGGTGGCCTGCCCGAGCCAGGATGACGCCGACGCGCTGCCCGCGATCGCGAAGAAGTCGCAGATCCCGGTGATCGCCGACATCCACTTCCAGCCGAAGTACGTCTTCGCCGCCATCGAGGCCGGCTGCGCCGCGGTCCGGGTCAACCCGGGCAACATCCGCAAGTTCGACGACCAGGTCAAGGAGATCGCCGCGGCCGCCAAGGACCACGGCACCTCGATCCGGATCGGCGTCAACGCGGGCTCGCTCGACAAGCGACTGCTGGAGAAGTACGGCAAGGCCACCCCCGAGGCGCTGGTCGAGTCGGCCATCTGGGAGGCCTCGCTCTTCGAGGAGCACGGCTTCCAGGACTTCAAGATCTCGGTCAAGCACAACGACCCGGTCGTGATGGTGCGCGCGTACGAGCTGCTCGCCGAGGCCGGTGACTGGCCGCTCCACCTCGGTGTCACCGAGGCCGGCCCGGCCTTCCAGGGCACGATCAAGTCCTCGGTCGCCTTCGGCCACCTGCTCAGCCAGGGCATCGGCGACACCATCCGCGTCTCGCTCTCCGCGCCGCCGGTCGAGGAGGTCAAGGTCGGCATCCAGATCCTGGAGTCGCTCAACCTCAAGCCGCGCCGTCTCGAGATCGTCTCCTGCCCCAGCTGTGGCCGTGCGCAGGTCGACGTCTACACGCTCGCCGAGCAGGTCACCGCGGGTCTCGACGGCCTCGAGGTCCCGCTGCGGGTCGCGGTCATGGGCTGCGTCGTCAACGGCCCCGGCGAGGCTCGCGAGGCCGACCTCGGCGTCGCCTCCGGCAACGGCAAGGGCCAGATCTTCGTCAAGGGCGAGGTCATCAAGACCGTCCCCGAGGCCGCCATCGTCGAGACCCTGATCGAGGAGGCGCTGAAGATCGCCGAGGGCATGGAGCCCGTCGAGGGTGCCGGCGCGCAGGTTTCCGTCAGCGGCTGACGGGGTGGATGTTCACCGAGGTAACTCGGTGAACGGTCGCTTCCTTCGTGGAACTCCACGAAGGAAGTGCGCACCCACCGAGTTACCTCGGTCAGCATCCCGCGGCGCAGACGCAAGAAGGCCCGGTCCGAACCGTCGGACCGGGCCTCTTCTTCTGCTTCGCGGCGTCCCCCTCGCGTACGTCGCGAAACCGTGTCGGTGGTGTCACCAGTGCATCAGCCTGGAGACCACGCCGAGGAACCCGAGGTGGAGGAGTGCTCCGAGCGGGTCCGTGGTGATCAGGTGGCCCCAGGCGAGTGCGGCCTGGCCCATCTGGTTTCCGAGGGCGGTGGCGAACCCGTCCAGGCCGCCGTGGGTCCACAGGTGGACGACGACGAACCGGATGCCCGGCACGACCAGGAACAGGACGAGTGCTGCCTTGACCGGCAGGATCCAGGACAGCGAGCCGCTGCCGGTGGAGGTCAGGTTGCCGGTGCGCACCCAGCGGGTGCCGCTGCTGCCGTTGAAGCGGACCTTGGTGCGGCCGGCGGCGGTGGCGACGACGACACCGCGCTTTCCGGAGCGGGTGCCGCCGCGGGCCCGGACGGTTTCGCCGGGGCGCATGAAGTTGCTGATCATGACAGCACTCCTTCTGTGAGGACGACGGACACGGACGAGGTGCCGGCGGCTGCCTGGCACGTGGGCGGCTCGGCGCTGAGCAACTGGTTGAAGCCGAACACGACAAGAAGCGTGACGGCGAAGGTGGCGATGCTGAACTTGTGGTTCCTCATGGTCATCATCTCCTTCAGCGGTGGGGCCCGTAGGTGGGGCCGGCGCTGTCCCTGATGGGGACAACTCCACGGTGGCGGAGGCCACATCCGTCTCGCCAGAGGGCGGGTGGGAGTGGGGACGATGTGAAGACAGTCCCAGGTGAGTTGGGACGTTTCTGGGACAGAAGTGGGACGCCTGCGAGATACTCTCAACCGCGAACGCGGGCGACTCGGTGAGGGGAAATGACCGACGAATCTCTCTCACCGGAGCAGTTCAACGGTGAATTGCGCGCCTGGATCCGGCAGGTGACCGGAAAAGCTGACGGTGGCGCCGGTGTGGCGATGGCCCGGAGCACCTTCTACCGGCGTACGTCCGGCTCGAAGCTGATGCCGCTCGACGAGCTCATCCGCGTGGTCGGTGGCGCGGTGCCCCGCACCCTCGACCCGGCCCATCGGGGCGAGTGGATCCGGAAGAACACCGGCATCTGGCAGGCGAAGTGGTGGAAGGCGTACGCCTGGCGTGGCGAGGACACGGTGGTGCCCGGTCCCGTGCTGGCCCCGGCCACACCGGCGGCCCCGGTTCCGCCCACCAGCTCGCGGCTGACCTTCCCGCGGGCACGGGTGGCGGCGCTGAGCGGACTGACGACGCAGCAGCCCACGATCCTGCTCATCGAGGCGCTGGGCCGCTGGCTGGGCAACACCGAGTCCAACCTCTTCTTCCTCACCGGCCCCTCCGGCTCGGGAAAGACGGTGGAGACCCGGGAGTGGACCGCCTCGCAGGAGCAGGTGCGCTACATCAGCCTGCGCGACGGCGCGGTCGACTACGGCGCCCTGGTCGACGAGGACCGCTCGCCGATCGTGATCGACGACTTCGACCTGATCTCCTCCAGCGCCGAGGAGCACGGCGTCACCCGCCCCGACCTGAGCGAGCTGCGCCCGGCCTTCGGCCGTGGCGGACGGTTCGTGGTGATCAGCAAGCGTAACCTGCAGACCGAGCGCGACGAGCTCGCCGAACAGCTGCGCAGCCCGGCCCGGCTGGAGGATCTCGGGGTCGAGTCGGCGATGGTCGTACGCGTCGAGCCGATCTCCCCGGTCGAGGTGCGCGCCCTCGGGGAGGAGCGCGGCGGTGACGACAGGCTGCGCAACCTGGCCGCCGAGATGGAGCGCGGTGGCGGGTTCTTCCCCGCGACCCCGATGGTCCTCAAGCAGCTCTACGCCTCCCTCGAGGAGGGCGCTCCGGCGCCCCGTACCCAGTGGGACGGCTACACCGTCCATCTCAAGCACGTCTGCGGTCAGCCGTGGGACCGGAAGAGCTCACGCATCCCCAGTCGGGTGCGGTTCCAGACCTACCGCGACATCGCCTGGGACCTGTTCACCGGGATGGACGAGCCGACCTCGCAGGAGCAGGACCTGATCCCGGTCCCGCGCGTCTCGGAGTGGCTCTTCGCCAACCTGCAGCGCGACCTCGACATCACCCGGCAGCGGGACTTCCTGACGTACGAATGGATCGCCGACCTGCTCGACCACTCCGAGGTCTTCGGCGTGACCGGGCGGACCAGGGACGGGGTGGAGTCGGCGGAGTTCGCCCACGAGACCTTCTACCAGTACTTCGTCGCCGAGGGCATCCGCGACCGGCTGCGCGACGGGCACGGGATGGCCCTGGACGGCGCCCGCTTCGCGGACATGCACATGGGGCCGCTGGTGATGACGTTCCTCAAGGCCGGGTTCCAGCCCGGTGACCTGGACGCGGTGGCCCGGCTGAGCGTACGCGAGAGCCTGTCCTGGATGGACCGGCTGATCTGCCTCTACCTCACCGAGGAGCGCGAGGACTACGGCGACCTCCTCGACCAGGCGCCGGAGCGCTACTGGGACGAGCTGGAGTTCGTGCTGGAGGCGTTCCGGTCGCTGTTCCTGCGGAAGGCGGCGATGTTCCAGCTGATCCTGCGCGGCCGGGTTCCGGTCGACGGCTACCTCGAGATCCTGAACCGCGAGGAGGACCCCGGCGCGGTCGCCCGCGAGCGCGACGTGCTCGGCTGGGGCACCGACATCACCGACGCCTTGGTCCATCGGCTGCATCATCCGACCCTCGCCCCGGCGATTCCGATTACCGCGTACCGGCTCGGGCAAATGGGTGATATCACTTGCGTGAGCCATCTCGAGGGTCTCACTGGTCTGCCGCCCGCCCATCAGGACGTGGTGAGGTCGGCGATCCACCGGATCAAGGAGCGCCATGAGCACAGCGTCTGAGTCGGGCACCCCGCCGCGAGCTCCCGTTCTCGTCCTCGGCGCGACCGGCGACCTCGGCAGCGCGGTCGCGCGCCGACTCAGCGCAGAGGGCACTCCGGTGATCCTGCACGCCTACAGCCGCACCACCGAGCTGGCCTATCTGGCCGATGAGACCGGTGCGGTCGCGCGGGTGGAGGGTGACCTGACCACCGACGACGGCGTGGACGCCCTGGCCGAGACGCTCGCCGGGTTCGAGACGCTGTCGGGGCTCATCAACTGCTCCGGCGTCAACCCCAGTCCCGACACGGTCGCCGAGATCGACCGGTCCGAGTGGCAGCTCACCCTTGACCTCAACCTGACCTCGGTGTGGCGCACGGCGTCGCTCGCGCTGCCGAAGCTTCGGGCGGCCAGGTCCGGCGCGGTCGTCCTGGTCAGCTCCGTCTTCGGGATCCGTACGCCGTCGCGACGCGCCGCCTACGGCGTGTCCAAGCACGCGCTGACCGGTCTCGCCCAGGCGATCGCGCAGGAGGAGGAGGGCATCGTCCGGGCCAACGTCGTCGCTCCCGGCCCGATGTGGAGCGAGTCGTCGCGGCAGGTCTTCGTCAAGCACGCCCGCAAGGAGGGGGTGACCGTCGACCAGTACATCGCCTACCGGGCCGCGCGCATCCCGGGGCACCGGTTCGTCACCGCCGACGCCGTCGCGAAGGTCTGCGTCTTCCTCGCCTCCGACATGGCCGGCGCGATCAACGGCCAATGCGTGGTCGCAGACGGCGGCGAGTACTGACCCGCGGCGCAACCCGCAATTAACCCGAGATGCCACTGATGCGGCGTCGTGCTGTCTAGGCTTCGCTTAGCGCCTCCACACGTCTCTGTTTCCCTCTTCAGACTGGCGACAACGTTGACCAATTTCTGGCTTGCCATCGATCACGCAGACGATGCGCAGTTCCACACCCCGGACTCCTCCGACATCCGGCCCGACATCCTCGATCTGGTGGCCAACACCCCCAATTGGGGCATCGTCGTGCGTCCCACGCAGGGCCACGGCGACGTACGCCGCGAGCTCGCCTGCGCCGGGCTCCCGGACATCGAGACCGTCGATGAGCTCGTCGTCCCGCAGAGATCGACGGACGCGGTGAAGGTCGGGTTCGACGACCACCAGACCGAGTGCGCGCGGATGGCCCTCGACATCCTGGAGCGTCTCCCCGGCTATGACCGGGTCTTCCTCGAGCCGTACTGCACGACGCCGGGCTGCCTCGAGGATCTGGCCACCCTCGCCACGCGGTCGCAGTGTGGCGGCATCGTGCTCAAGCTCAAGGTCAACGACGAGGGCCTGGAGAACATCGAGCGGGCCGACCTCGGACGAGCCTCCTGGGTTGCGCGGTCCGACGGGATGGGCTGGGACGACTTCAGCGAGCGGCTGCCGCGGGTGAAGGCGCTCGGCGCCCGCGGCGTGATGGTGGGCCGGGCGGTCTGGGGAGACACCGGCGAGGCCGGCCAGGACGTACGTCTCAAGACCATCCGCGAGCGAATGCACACGATCGAACGCACCTTTGCGATTTGACCAGCGCCCGATCCGATCCGCGAGCCGTGGGGCGACGTACAACCGGATTGGCCCTAGGCTCGGGGACATGCTGACGACGCGCCAGGGGATCCGCCCGCTGCACGCGGGTGATCTCAGCGCGTTCCTCGACCTGACCGCGCAGGATCCGGTGGTCAACGTGTTCGCGGAGTACCGGGCGCGCACCACCAACCTCGAGCCGCGCTGGCTCGGCGGTGAGATCTGGGGCCGATGGGACGGCGGCGACCTGGTCGCGGCCTGTCACGTCGGTGCCAACCTCGTCCCCATCCAGGCCACCGAGGAGGATGCGTACGCCTTCGGTGAGCGGGCCCGCAGCCGGGTCCGCACCGTCTCGACAATCGTCGGGCGGCAGCCCGCGGTGCGGGCGCTGTGGGGATCGATCGGCGAGTCCTGGGGCACGCCGCGCGACCAGCGCTGGGAGCAGCCGCATCTCGAGCAGCAGCTGCAGAGCCTGGTCGAGCCCGACCCGTTCGTACGCCGCACCGTCCGCGCCGACATGGACGCCCTCTATCCGGCGTGCGTGGCGATGTACACCGAGGAGGTCGGGATCTCACCGGAGACCGGCGGCGGCCGCGACCTCTACCGCGCCCGGGTGCTGCAGCTGATCTCGCGCGGGTGGTCCTTCGCCCGGATCGAGGACGGCGAGGTCGTCTTCAAGGCGGAGGTCGCCTGCGCGACCCCCGAGGCCGCCCAGATCCAGGGCGTCTGGGTGCCCGAGCACCGCCGCGGCGAGGGCCTGGCTGCCCGCGGCATGGCCGCGGTCTGCGACATCGTCCGCAGCGAGATCGCCCCACGCGTCTCGCTCTACGTCAACGAGTGGAACGCCCCCGCGCGCCGCGCCTACGAGCGGGCCGGCTTCCTCGAGACGGCCCGCTTCTCCACCATCATGTTCTGATCTGTCGATGTTCTGACTCAGTACGCCCGCCAGGAGCGTTCGCAGTCGGCGACCTCGCAGCGGACCAGCCACGAGTTGTCGCTGTCGGCCGGGTAGGACCGCATCAGGATCCGGGTGTTGGACTCCCAGGCGTACATCCACAGCGCGTTGGGATTTCGGTAGGTGGTCAGCAGCGTGCCGCGGATGCTGCGACGCCGGACCACGACGAGGTTCTCGTGTGCTATCGCGTTGGTCGCGAAACGGGCGCCGTCGGGCGAGAAGGACGCCACCGCCTCGAGGCAGCCGCGCCACAGCGTGGTGGCCGGGGCGCTGACGGTGGAGACCACCGAACAGGCGTCGGGCGCCGACGGGTTCTTGGTGTAGGTCGCCAGCCTGTTGAGGGCGAAGTTGCCTGCGTACGCTGCCCGGGAGGCGATCGTCTTGACGGTGCCCGTCTTCCAGTCCCAGATCATCGTGCGCGGGGTGCTGTAGCCACCCACGAGCACGCGGGTCCCGCTGACATCGATCGGATCGGGCTTGGTGGAAGCCTTGAAGGTGCGTCGGGCGACGACCACGCCGGTGGTGGGGTTGCGCACCTGAGCCTGGATTCCGCCGCTGGTCAGGGTCTTCGTGTTGAGCAGGTAGCGGCCGTCGGCCGACAACCTGGCCAGGTCCGCGTAGTACATGTCGGTGAGCGACCTCTGCGCGACACCGATCTGCACTCGGATGAGCCGGTCGATGTTGCGGTTGCGGGCTCGCAGCACGAACCCGCTCCCGGAGCGACCCAGGATCGTGAAGTCATCGAGCTCGTCGCCGACGTGTTTCACCGGCGTCTTCGCGCCGGTCTTCGGGTCGACCACCACGACCGACGTGTCCGAGGGCCGATCGAGGTAGGGGACGGTCGGGCTTTCGCCGATCGGCAGCGGAAGGGGACGTACGTCGACGGTGGGAGCCGCCGCAGAAACCGGTGACACGAGCGTCACCGGGAGCATGAGAGCAGCAAGGATGGCCGTGGCCAGTGCCGGGATTCGGATACCTCTCATGAAAGTAAAGATGCGCAGGGTGCCGCCGCGGTTGCAACGCCAATTCCAACCGGTTCGCGGCAGCGGTCCTGCGAGCCGTACGCTTGCCCGCATGATCGCCCGTATGTCGACCCTGTTCGTGCGGACCCTGCGTGAGGATCCCGCCGACGCCGAGGTCGCGAGCCACAAGCTGCTTGTCCGTGCCGGCTACATCCGCCGCGCCGCTCCGGGGATCTACTCGTGGCTGCCGTTGGGCCTGCGCGTGCTCGGCAAGGTCGAGGGGATCATCCGCGAGGAGATGGCCGCGATCGGCGCCCAGGAGGTGCACTTCCCGGCGCTGCTGCCGCGCGAGCCCTACGAGGCGACCGGCCGCTGGACGGAGTACGGCGACGGCATCTTCCGGCTCAAGGACCGCAAGGAGGCCGACTACCTGCTCGGCCCCACGCACGAGGAGATGTTCACGCTCCTGGTCAAGGACCTCTACGGCTCCTACAAGGACCTGCCGCTGGCCATCTACCAGATCCAGACGAAGTACCGCGACGAGGCGCGTCCCCGCGCGGGGCTGCTGCGCGGGCGCGAGTTCATCATGAAGGACTCCTACTCCTTCGACTACACCGACGAGGGGCTGGCGGCGGCCTACGACGCCCACCGCGCGGCGTACGTCAAGGTCTTCGACCGCCTCGGGTTCGAGTACGTCATCGTCAAGGCCACCTCCGGCGCGATGGGCGGCTCGGCCTCCGAGGAGTTCCTGGCCGTCTCCGAGGCCGGCGAGGACACCTTCGTACGCTCGCCCGGCGGCTACGCCGCCAACGTCGAGGCGGTCACGACGCTGGCCCCCGAGCCGCTCTCCTACGAGGACGTGCCGGCCGCCCACGCCGAGGACACTCCTGACACGCCGACGATCCAGACGCTCGTCGACCACCTCAACGAGGCGTTCCCGCGCGAGGACCGTCCGTGGGAGGCCGGCGACACGCTGAAGAACGTGCTGGTGACGCTGCGTCACCCCGACGGCACCGTCGAGCCGCTCGCCATCGGCCTGCCCGGTGACCGCGACGTCGACATCAAGCGCCTCGAGGGCCAGCTGGAGCCGATCGAGGTCGAGCCCATGGACGACGTCGAGCTGAAGAGGCACTCCTCGCTCGTGAAGGGCTACATCGGGCCCGAGGCGCTCGGCGAGAAGTCCGAGTCCGGGATCCGCTACCTGGTCGACCCGCGCGTGGTCACCGGCACCCGCTGGGTGACCGGCGCCAACGTCGAGGGCAAGCACGTCATCGACCTGGTCGCCGGCCGCGACTTCACCCCCGACGGCACCATCGAGGCCGCCGAGGTCCGTGAGGGCGACCCGGCTCCCGACGGCTCCGGCCCGCTGACGCTGGCCCGCGGCATCGAGATGGGCCACGTCTTCCAGCTCGGCCGCAAGTACGCCGACGCGCTGGGGCTCCAGGTGCTCGACGAGAACGGCAAGCTCGTCACCGTCACCATGGGCTCCTACGGCATCGGCGTCACCCGCGCCGTGGCCGCCATCGCCGAGGGCACGCTCGACGACATCGGTCTCGCCTGGCCCCGCAACGTCGCTCCGTACGACATCCACCTCGTCGCGACCGGCAAGGACGCCGCCGTCTTCGAGGCCGCCGCGAAGCTGGCCGGTGAGCTCGAGGCCGCCGGCATCGATGTGCTCTACGACGACCGCCCCAAGGTCTCGCCCGGCGTGAAGTTCAAGGACGCCGAGCTCATCGGCGTCCCGACCATCGTCACCGTCGGCAAGGGCCTGGTCGAGGGCAAGGTCGAGGTCAAGGACCGCAAGAGCGGCGAGAAGACCGAGGTCGCTCTCGCCGACGCCGTCGCCCACCTCACCGAGGTCGTCCGCGGCTGAACCACTCGCCGAATCTGTAGTTGTGGGGGGGGGGGGGGGGGGGTGGGGGGCGGCGCCCGGCAGAAGGGCCGCCGGCACAACGGGGCAGAAGGGGCGGCGAGGCAACGCACGCCAGAACGCAGCCCGGGGTTG
>NZ_JBEPDH010000021.1:0-133793 GCF_040300245.1 Nocardioides sp. NPDC000445
CCGTTTCTCACCGACCCCCCCCCCCCGCCGCCCCCCCCGCCCCCCCCCCCCGCGGCGGCGCCCCCCCGGTGGGCGGCTTTTCAAAACGCTACGAACCCCGCCCGACGCAGGTGACGTCTCGGCCGACCTAGCCGACGTCTCGGCCGACCTAGCTGACGCCTCGGCGGGGGTCAGCCGGCGCAGGCTCCGGTGTCGACGGTGGCGGTCTGGGAGCGAGCCTCGCGGGCGATCTCGATGACCTGGTCGGTGGTGAGGGCGTAGCCGGTCTCGGAGTCGGTGACCGAGGCAGCGAAGACGACGCCGACGACGTCACCCTCGGAGTCGACGATGGGGCCTCCGGAGTTGCCGGGGCGGATGAGGCTGCGTACGGAGTAGACGTCTCGGATGACGGTGCCGACGCCGTAGATGTCGGGCGAGCGGAGGCGCTGCTCGGCACGGATACGACCGGGCTGTACGTCGAAGGGGCCGTCCTGCGGATAGCCCAGGACGGCGATCGGGTCCTCGGCACCGGCCGTGCGGTCGAACTCGAGGCGCTTGAGGTTGCCGCCACCCTCGAACTTCAGGACCGCGATGTCGATCTCGGGGTCGTAGTGGACGACCTTGGCGTCGTTGGCGCCATCACCGACGATGACGTTGGGGTCGTCGACGCCGGCGACGACGTGGGCGTTGGTCATCAGGTAGCCGCGGCCGATGACGAATCCGGTGCCCTCGACACCCTTGCCGCACTCGTTGGCGCCGCGAATCTTGAGGACCGACTCGCCGGCGCGTACGACATCGGGGTCGGTGAGCATGCGCCGCGGGCCGGGTCCGACCTCGACGATCCGCTCGCGGGCGAACGGCTCCAGGTAGCGCGGGAAGAACGAGGTGCCGACGACGTCGTTGAACGCGCTCAGCGCACGATCGGCAGGCGACGGCATGATCGAGTCGACCTTGGCCAGGATCGCCGAGCCGCGCACCGCGGGCGTGAGCCCGTTGATCTGTGCCCCCGAGACCGCGACCCCGAGAGCCCAGGCGACCACCAGCACGGCCGCGGCACTGAGCAGCGATCCGCCGAGGGCATCGACGATCCGGGCCGGCTGCCAGGTGATCTCGTCCCGCACGCGTACGCCGCCGTATTGCAGCACAGCCTGCCCGATGGACGCACACGCGATCACGACGAACAGGGCGCCGAGGGAGACCCACAACGACGGGGCCGCGCTGCCGAGCACCTTCGGGGCCAGCCAGATGCCGATGAAGCCGCCGAGCAGCAGTCCGCCGGTCGCGAAGGCGCCGGTGATGAAGCCCTGCCAGTAGCCCGAGAGCGCGTAGGCCCCGACGAGGATGATCAGGATCCAGTCAAGAAAGTTCACGGCTGATTCCGTTCGCGTCCCTGGAACATGTATTCGGGCAACTCCTTGATCGGGGCGTCCGGAATCTCCGTGATCCACCCGAGATAGGTGAAGAAACGGCTGATGATTCCACCTGTGAAGCCCCAGAGGATGACATCCTTCTCCGGTCCGATCAAGAACGCGGGCATCAGCCATTCGCTGCGGCCGGGCGCGCCGACCTGGATCCGGTGGGCCGGGTCGATGAGATCCGACAACGGCACCCGGTAGACCGCGTGGACCTCTTCGACCGAGCGCGTGGTGACCGGAGACGGCTCGCGCCACCACGCGATGATAGGCACCACGGCGTGGTTGGAGAACGGGATCCACAGCGCCGGGAGACGGCCGACAACGTCGACACCGGTCGGGTCGAGCCCGGTCTCCTCCCACGCCTCTCGCAGCGCCGCCTCCTCCGCGGTCTCCCCCGGATCGAGTCGGCCGCCGGGGAACGAGACCTGGCCGGGGTGCGAACGCATCGTGTGCGAGCGCTCGGTCAGCAGCAGATCGGGACCCGATGGTCCTTCACCGAAGAGCATCAGCACGGCCGACTCGCGGGCGCTGCCGTCGGCCGGCGGCAGGAACTGTGAAATGTCCTCGCCCTGGATCTGCTGCGCCGCCTCGGCGATCTCGTCGAACCACTCCGGCCGCGTCCCGTTGGCCGCCTGACGATCGCTCACAGCTCGATCCCCAGCTTCTTCTCGACGAGCTCCTTCACCTGGGCCGCACTGGTCATGCCACCCATCTGCAGCAGCTCGACCTCGCCGGAGGAGGACAGGACGTACGTCGCCGGCACCGCGCGCGCCGTGAGCGGCCCGCCTTGCAGCTCACCGCCCGGATCGGCGTACATCGGGAAGGTCACCCCACGCGAGATCGCCTCCTCGAGCGCGACTCCGGGGACCGTGTCCATGACGTCGATGCCGATCACCGGCACCTCGTCGCCGTAGCTCTCGTAGAAGCTCTGCAGCGCAGGCATCTCCTCCTTGCAGGGAGCGCAGAAGCCCTGGAAGAGGTTGATCACCATCGGTCCCTCGAACGACGCCAGGTCGGCCGACGAACCACCGCCGAGGCAGGGCAGCACGATCGACGGCAGCCCGCCGTCGTTGGCAGGCCCTTCCTCGCAGGCCTCCACCTTCGACGCCTTCTTGGCCGCGACCATCTCCGCGGTGGCGACGTTGACCTTGGAGGAGGACGGCTCGTCGGCCAGTGGCGCGCCGGACTGACCGCCCCCGCTCGAGGAGTCGGTGCCGCAACCGGCCAGGACGGCCAGCAGCAGGGCGGCTGCCGACGCGACCCGGGCTCGTCTCCCCAGGGCACGAACCATCAGTTGCGGCCCTCCGTGCGGACCAGCTTGGCCGCGGCAACAGGGTCGGTCGGCCCCTCGCCGTACGCAGGGCACAGCTGTGACACCGGACAGGCACCGCACGCGGGCTTCTGGGCGTGACAGATCCGCCGCCCGTGCCAGATCACATGGTGGGACAGCATGGTCCAGTCCCGCTTCTCGAAGAGCGCGCCGACCTCGTGCTCGACCTTGACCGGGTCCTTCTCGGTCGTCCAACCGAAGCGCCGCGAGAGCCGGCCGAAGTGTGTGTCGACGGTGATCCCCGGCTTGCCGAAGGCGTTGCCGAGCACCACGTTGGCGGTCTTGCGCCCGACACCGGGCAGCTTCACCAGCTGCTCCAGACGGTCAGGCACCTCGCCGTCGTACTCCTCCACCAGCACGGCGCTCAACTTCAACAGCGCGTCGGTCTTGGCGCGGAAGAAGCCGAGCGGCCCGACGAGCTGCTCCAGGTGCTCCCGGGGCGCCGCCGCCATCTCCTTCGCGGACGGGTAGGCCGCGAAGAGGGCGGGCGAGGCCAGGTTGACCCGCTTGTCCGTGGTCTGCGCGCTCAGCACGGTCACGACCAGGCATTCGAACGGATTGGTGAAGTCGAGCTCGGCCTTGGCATCCGGGTAGGTCTCACCGAGGATGCGGTCGATCCGACGGGCACGACGCACCAGACCCAGGCGCGTCTCAGTCGCAAACTTCTGGGCAGGCACGCAGCAAGGCTACGCGGCCGCACCGACAATCCCGATCCGGCCCGGAAGACGGCTAGCACAAACACCGCTCAACACATGCACTTTCTGCGCTTATCGGTGGGGGATGTGCACGTGTGAGACGTTCCACAGATAGGATTCCCGGTGTAATACCCGCGGATGTGGGGAAAATCCAGGAGGAATGGCCGCAATGGACAACGACGTACTCCGTCAGGCACCGCTCTTCAGCGCACTCGATGACGAGTCGATGACGGCCCTGCACGCCTCGATGGCAGAGTCGAAGCTCCGCCGCGGAGAGGTGCTCTTCCACGAGGGCGACTCCGGCGACAAGCTGTACGTCGTGATCGACGGCAAGGTGAAGCTCGGCCGCACCTCGTCCGACGGCCGCGAGAACCTGCTCGCCATCATGGGCCCCGGCCAGATGTTCGGTGAGCTCTCGCTCTTCGACCCCGGCCCCCGCTCGGCCACCGTCACCGCGGTCACCGACTCCGCCTTCGCGAGCCTGTCGCACGAGGACCTCCTCAAGTGGCTCGAGGGCCGTCCGGTTGTCGCCCGCGGTCTGCTCGCCCAGCTGGCCGGCCGCCTCCGCAAGGCCAACGACGTCGTCGCCGACCTCGTCTTCTCCGACGTCCCCGGCCGTGTCGCGAAGGCCCTGCTCGACCTCGCCGACCGCTTCGGCCGCACCGCCGACGACGGCGTCCACGTCCACCACGACCTCACCCAGGAGGAGCTCGCCCAGCTCGTCGGCGCCTCCCGCGAGACGGTCAACAAGGCCCTGGCCGACTTCGCCAGCCGCGGCTGGCTCCGCCTCGAGCCGCGCAGCGTGGTCATCATGGACATCGAGCGCATGGCCCGCCGCGCCCGCTGATTCTTTACCCTCCAACAGGCATCCGGCCTCCTTCCACCTGGCGTAACAGCAGGTGAAAGGAGGCCGAGATGCTTTTCAGATCAGACTCGGGTCAGGCGGAGTTCGATGAGTTCGTACGCTCCCGCGCCCAGGCGCTCTCCCGCACGGCGTACCTGCTGACCGGTGACGCCCACCTCGCCGAGGACCTCCTCCAGCAGGCGCTCCTGTCCGCAGCCAAGGCCTGGCACCGCATCGAAGGCCACCCCGAGCCGTACGTCCGGCGGATCCTCTACACCCAGAACATCTCCTGGTGGCGCCGGCGTCGCTTCGCGGAGACTCCGCTGGACACGCACGAGGCCACCACCGCGGCGCCGGAGACCGACGACCGAGATCTCCGGCTCAGCCTGGAACAGGCCCTTGCCCAGCTGACGCTGAAACAGCGCACGATCCTGGTGCTGCGCTACTTCGAAGACCTCACCGAGGCCCAGACCGCCGACATGCTCGGGCTCCACGTCGGCACCGTGAAGTCGACCGGCCGTAAGGCGCTCGACCGACTGCGCACCCTCGCCCCGCACCTCGAGGAGCTCATCAATGACTGACCAGAAGCTTCACGACGAGCTCTCCCGCATCGCCGACACGACACCCCCTCTTCGGGTTCCTGACGGCTTGTACGCACGCGGTCGCCGCATCCATCGCCGCTCGGTCGCGATCGTCGCGGCCTCCGTCACCGCGGCTGTCGCCCTCATCGTCGTCGGCTTCACCGGGCTCCCTGACCGACAGTCCGATGTCGCCCCGGCCGAGCGCAACGGCGACCTGGGCGTCCCCGAGATGGTCGAGACCGCGCCGGAGTGGTTGACCGAGCTCGACGGGCTCGGCTCGTACGCCCACGCCGACGTCATGGAGGACGACCTCGACCTCGGCGTCGGAGCCGTGGCGTACGTCCGGAGCAGCAGCGACGAGAACGGCAGCGTCCCGGTCGTGGTCGATGCCGCCACGGGCGGCTATCACGTGCTCGACCTGCCGGGGTTCGTCGGCAAGCAGGTGCGCGGCCAGGAGTCACACAGCGCCCTCGCGCTCTCGCCGGAGGGCAGCCACCTCGCCTGGGCATGGGCCGATCCCACCGACAGCGACACCACACCGCGTCCAGCCGGCGTGAAGGTCGCCGACCTGACCACCGGGGACGTACGCACCTGGAACATCTCCGCGCAGCACGACGCCGCGGTCTATGTGCACAACCTCGAGTGGTCCACCAACGGACAGTGGGTGCTGTGGCAGGGCTGGCAGATGCGGAGCTGGCGTGACGAGACCTTCGAGACCGAGACCTCCCGGGCCGGCGGCATCGGGCTCGGGGAGGACGGATTCCTCTTCACCGACGAGAGCTCCGCCGAGGCCGATCAGCAGAACAGGGAGCTCGGGTTGAGCCGGGAGGTCGAGTGGGCCATCTCGGACGACGGCACGATCGCCCGCCTCATCGAGAGCCATGTCGTCATGCAGGCTCCCGGGTCGGAGCCCGAGAACCGCCCGCTCACCCCGGCCGTCAGCGGGGAGTACACAGGCCTGGCCTTCCGAGGCACAGAGCTGTACGTCATCAAGCAGCCTTTCGGAACCGAGGTGCTGCCGGTGGACGGGACCTCACCCGGTCTGAAGACCGATGCGACCGGGTATCCGCGGCTCGTCGGCTGGATCGGCGGGAACCCGATCCTATGGCAGGAGATCGACGACAACCTCACCTCCTTCGACCGGTACCGGCCGACCGACGACATACCGTCGAGCGTCGTCGTGATGCACCGGCCGATAGCGAAGGGGGCGACGATCGCCTACCGGCTGATCGAACCGGGCGAGGTGAGGGCCACCGTCGTCCGCCCCGACCCGACCTGGCCCGAACCGTCCAGCGGCCTGGGCCTGCCGATGATCGGTCTCATCATCGCGGCCCTGTTCGCCCTCGTCCTCGCCCCATTCGTCCTACGGCGGCGCGGCTACTGAGGCCGCCGCTTCTGGGGATGGATCGTCTCGTGACGGGCGAGCATGGCGACGTACTCCTCGATCCTGCGCGCCCGCGCGGCCTCGGTCTTCAGGGAGGTGATGCGGTGGTAGAGGGCGTAGCGGTTCTGCGAGGTGAGGACGTCGTACATCGCCTGCGCCTCGGGCACCGCGGCGATCGCGGCGAGGAGCTCGGGCGGGGTCTCGGCGGTGGCCGGACCGGCGTACGCCGCCTCCCACCGCCCATCCGCCTTCGCCGCCTCCACAGCGGCCCGCCCGGCTGCGGTCATCCGGCCCTCGCGCTCGAGGCGGTCGATGTGCTCGACGTTCCTCAGTGACCAGCGGCTCTTCGGCCCACGCGGGGTGAACCGCTGGAACGACGACTGCTCGTCGCGCCGCCGGGCCTGACCGTCGATCCAGCCGAAGCAGAGCGCTTCGTCGAGCGCGGTCTGCCAGGTCAGCGTGGTCAGCGTGCCGCCCTTCTTGGTCAGAACCAGCCAGACGGCGGACGTGTCGGCATGGTGCTCCTCCAGCCAAGCCCGCCACGCGGGTGGGTCGGGAAGCAGGAGCTCGTCTCCGGACAGGATCGCCATGGGCCGAACAGTAGGCCTCAGCGCTCGGCGAGGTAAGCCAATTGCGCTCGCACCGAGAGCTCGGCGGCACCCCAGAGGACCTGGTCGACGTCGGCGTACACGACCTCGACGATCGCCCGCGGATCCGCGTCGGCAGGGGTGGCGCCGAGCCCGGAGAGTGCTTCCTCGACCTGGCCGAGGCGTTCGCGGCGGTGGGCGATGTAGTAGTCGAGCGCGCCGAGGGCGTTCCCGATGACCGGACCGTGGCCTGGCCAGACGCTGCCGACGCCGTGCTCGGAGGCGAGGGCGTGCAGGCGGTCGAGCGAGTCGAGATAGGCACCCAGCTCGCCGTCGGGATGAGCGACCACGGTCGTCCCACGCCCGAGGACGGTGTCGCCCGTCAGCACCGCCCCGTCGGCGGGCAGCCAGAAGGACAGCGAGTCCGAGGTGTGTCCGGGAGTCCCGACGACGCGGATCTCCAGGCCGTCGACCTCGATGACGTCACCGTCGCCGAGCCCCTCGGTCCCGAGCCGGTATTCAGGATCAAGAGCGCGTACGCCGGCCCCGACCCGCTCGGCGAAGGCCCGTGCCGCCTCGGAGTGGTCGTAGTGATGATGGGTCAGCAGCACCGTCGCCACCTCGCCGGCGGCCTCCGCGACGGCGTCGAGATGCCCCTCGTCGAGAGGCCCGGGGTCGATCACGACGGACCGGCGCGCACCCGGCTCGCGCAGCACCCAGGTGTTGGTGCCGTCGAGCGACATGATCCCGGGGTTGGGCGCGAGGATGCACTGCCCACGCTCGCCGAATGCCCCGCCCGACCAGGACTCGTTCATGAGTGCTTCCTTCCGGCGACGAGGGAGGCGTGCAGGGGCATCATCGACAGGGTGTGGCCGCCGTCGACCTCGGTCACGGTCGGGGTGAACATCGTCAGCACACGCTCCGCGGCGTCAGCGAGGACCTCGTCCTCGGACCCGAGCGAGGTGACCTCGAGACAGTTGAGATAGGTCGGCGGCATCATCGCCAGCTCGCCGGCCTCGACCTGGGCGACCGCCTCGGCGGTGCTCAACCAGAGCACCGACGACGACTCGCTGGACACGTCCCGTGTCACCTGGCCCTCGGGGAGGCGCGCGACGAAGAACCAGGTCGCGAAGCGCTTCGGCTCGAAGACGGGCGTCGTCCAGGCGGCCCATGGCCCGAGCAGGTCCGTACGCAGCACCAGCCCGCGCCGGGTCAGCAGCTCGGTCAACGACAGCGAGCGTGATTCCAGGGCGGCCCGGTCGGCCTCCCAGTCGTCGCCCGAGACGTCGTCGACGACGGAGTCGCCCGAAGCTCCCGCGAGCAGCACTCCGCACTCCTCGAACGTCTCCCGCACCGCCGCGGCGACCAGCGCCCGTGCGCGGGACTCGTCGACCCCGAGCCGGTGCGCCCACTCAGCGGCGGACGGCCCGGCCCAGCAGGAGTCGGGCAGCTCGGCGTCGCGTACGTCCACGCCGCCGCCGGGAAAGACGGCCATCCCGGCGGCGAAACCCATCGTCAGCTGCCGGCGCAGCAGGTAGACCTCGGGGCCAGAGGATCCAGAGCCTGGCCGAAGCAGCAGCACCGTCGCCGCATCGCGCGGCTCGACCGGGGTGCGTACGCCCTGGGCGTACTCCCCGGCCAACGCCACGATGTCGTCACCAAGCCGGACTGGAGGGATCGGGATACGCACGTTCGTCACTGTAGCGACGCTCACACCGGCGCCCTACCCCCATCCGAGCCTCAGACCGAGACCCAGACCAGGCTCAGACCTCGACGATGATCTCCACCTCGACGGGAGCGTCGAGCGGCAGCACGGGCACGCCGACGGCGGACCGGGTATGGCGCCCAGCGTCACCGAAGACCTTGCCGAGCAGCTCGGAGGCACCGTTGGCGATGCCCGGCTGGCCGGTGAAGTCAGGAGTGGAGGCGACGAAGCAGGTCACCTTGACGACCCGCTTGACCAGCGACAGATCGCCGATCTCGGCCTTCACCGCGGCGAGCGCGTTGAGCGCGCACTGCTGCGCAGCCGCCACGCCCTCCTCGGGCGAGACGTCACCACCGAGCTTGCCGGTGGACAGGAGCGCGCCGTCCTTCATCGGCAGCTGCCCCGAGGTGAAGACGTAGTCGCCGGTGCGGAGCGCCGGGATGTAGGCCGCCACCGGCGGCACGACGTCCGGCACGCTCAGCCCGAGCTCGGCCAGGACCTCCTCGGGCCCGCTCACTCCGAGACCGCCCGCTTGAAGAAGCCGACGTAGTTGCCGGTGCCGTTGTCGAGGATGGAGACGAGCTCCCACCCGTCGGCACCGAAGTTGTTGAGGATCTGCGCCGCAGCGTGGTTGAGGATCGGCGCTACCTGGTACTCCCACTTGGTCATATCGGCACCCTACTTCGCGGACCCGTGGACTGGTTTCCCGGCGACTTGGTTGGACCTTCCAACCGAGGTCCCCGGCCCACTATGGTCAGGTCCGTGACTTCCGCAGAGCAGCTGAAGACGTACGTCGACACCTGGTGGTCCTCCGTTCAGGACCTACTCACGCTCCTGGAGGAGCTCTCCGAGACCGACTGGGACCAGCCGACCGACCTCCCCAGCTGGGACGTACGCGCCATCGCCTCCCATGTCGCTCACCTCGAGGGACTCACCGCCGGCGCGCCCCGCGAGGACGCCGCCGTACCCGAGTCGGACCACATCAAGTCGCCGATGGGCCAGTTCACCGAGATCGGCGTGATCACCCGACGCGACGCCGAGCCGGCGAGCATCATCGACGAGATCCGCCGCTACACCGCCGTACGTCACGACGAGCTGCTCGCCTCTCCGCCCGAGGACCCCGCGGCGCCGGCCTCCGGCATCTTCGGTGCGCTCGGGTGGACGACCGGCAAGCTCCTCCGCAACCGGCCGCTCGACCTCTGGCTGCACGAGCAGGACATCCGCCGCGCCACCGGCCGCCCGGGCAACCTCGACACACCCGGCGCCCTCCACACCGCCGACTACCTCCTCGAAGGCGTCGGGTTCGTGCTCGCCAAGAAGGCCGCCTGCGCCCCCGGCACCTCCGTCGTCGTCGAGGTCGAGGGCCACGCGCCCTACGCGTTCACCGTTACCAAGGAGGGCAAGGGAGTCCCGGTGGCCGCCCCTGTCAGCGCCCCCACCGTCACCCTCTCCACTGACCGGGAGACGTACGTCCTCCTCACCGGCGGCCGCGCCTCCGGCGACCCCGCCAAGGTCGAGATCACCGGCGACACCGCGATCGGCACCAAGATCGTCGAGAACCTCAACATCACCCCTTGATGGTGCGACCCCGTTAGAGTCGCTTTCATGAGTTCTGACTGGCCCCATGTGCAGCTGCATGTGGTGACCGGCAAGGGCGGCACGGGCAAGTCGACCGTGGCTGCGGCCCTGGCGCTCGGGCTGGCCTCGCACGGAAAGAACGTCCTGCTGTGCGAGGTCGAGGGCCGCCAGGGGGTGGCCCGGATGTTCGACGTCGACCCGCTGCCCTACGCCGAGACCCGCATCGCAACCGGGCTGCGGCTGCGGGCGCGATCCGGTGCCGACGCCGAGCCGGGCAACGTCTACGCCCTGCATATCGCCCCCGAGGAAGCCCTCCTCGAATACCTCAAGATGTACTACAAGCTCGGCCCGGCCGGCCGCGCCCTCGACCGCTTCGGCGTGATCGAGTTCGCGACCACGATCGCGCCCGGTGTCCGGGACGTACTGCTCACCGGCAAGCTCTTCGAAGCCGTCCAGCGCAACAGTCGCAACAAGGGCGCCCGGACCTACGACGCCGTCGTGCTCGACGCTCCCCCGACCGGCCGGATCACGAGCTTCCTCAACGTGTCCGAGTCGGTCGCGGGCCTGGCCAAGGTCGGCCCGATCAAGAACCAGGCGGACACGATGATGACCCTGTTCCGCTCCCGGCGCACCGCGGTCCATCTGGTCACGCTGCTGGAGGAGATGCCGGTCCAGGAGACCGCCGACGGCATCAGCGAGCTGCGCGCCGCCGGGCTGCCGGTCGGCGGCGTCATCGTCAACCAGGTACGCCCTCGCGACCTCCCCGACGAGTCCCTCGTCCCCGCCCTCGCCGGCTCCCTCGACGGCGAGCTGATCGCCGAGGACCTCAAGCGCGCCGGCGTCGAACCCGACCCCGCCCTGATCTCCGCCCTCACCGACGGAGCGAAGGAGTACGCCGAGCGCCGAGCCCTCGAGGACGCCCAGCGTGACCTCGTCGCCGGCCTCGGGGTGCCCACCTACGAGCTCAACCGGATCGCCGGCGGCATCGACATCGGCGGGCTTTACGAGCTCGCGGCCGAGCTCAAGGATCAGGGGCTCGCATGACGTCACATCCACGCGTCGGCCCGCTGGCCGCCCACGCGAACGACACCCGACAGCTCGAGGTCGACCGGCTGCTCGACGACCGCGACACCCACATCATCGTTTGCTGCGGCAGTGGTGGCGTGGGCAAGACGACCACGTCGGCGGCCCTTGCGCTCAGAGCGGCCGAGCGCGGACGCAAGGTGGTCGTGCTGACGATCGATCCGGCGCGACGCCTCGCCCAGTCGATGGGCATCGAGCGGCTCGACAACACGCCCCGCCCGGTTCCCGGCATCGGACCGGGCACCCTCGACGCGATGATGCTCGACATGAAGCGCACCTTCGACGAGGTCGTCGAGTCGCAGGCCAGCCCCGAGAAGGCGCAGCAGATCCTCAACAACCAGTTCTACATCGCGCTGAGCTCCAGCTTCGCGGGCACGCAGGAGTACATGGCGATGGAGAAGCTCGGCCAGCTCTACCGCGACGCCTTCGCCCACAACGGCGGCAACGGCGACTACGACCTGATCGTCGTCGACACGCCCCCGAGCCGCAGCGCCCTCGACTTCCTCGACGCCCCCGAGCGCCTCTCCAGCTTCCTCGACGGCCGCTTCATCCGGCTCATGCTGGCCCCCGCAAAGGGACCGGTCCGGCTGATGTCGGCCGGGATCAACATCGTCACCAACGCGCTCAAGAAGGTCCTCGGCGGGCAGATGCTCACCGACCTGCAGACCTTCGTCACCGCGCTCGACACCGTCTTCGGCGGGTTCCGGCAACGGGCCCAGGAGACGTACGCACTGCTCCAGGCCGACGAGACCGCCTTCCTCGTCATCGCCGCCCCCGAGCCCGACGCGCTCCGCGAGGCCGCCTACTTCGTCGAGCGGCTCTCCGGAGACCGGATGCCGCTCCAGGGCCTGGTCGTCAACCGGGCCACTCTGCCCGACGACGCCTCGCTCACCGCGGCCGCGGCCGGCGCCGCCTCGGAGCGCCTCCCCGACGCGCCGCTCACCGCCGGGCTGCTGCGGCTCCATGCCGACCGCGCGCTCCTGGTCGAGCGCCAGAACCAGCTGCGCGAGCGCTTCGCGGTCGCCCATCCTCAGGTGCCGACCGCCGTCGTGCCGGCACTGCCCGGTGACGTACACGATCTCGACGGGCTCCGCGAGATCGGCCGGCTGCTGGCCCAGGGCTGAGCACCTGAAAACGGGGTCGAGCCAGGACGTACGTGACGTACGTCCTGGCTCAGACCAAGATCTTCAGCGACTCACTCGAGTAGGGGACGAGGTGTCACTCCACGGAGGCACGGGTGCGCGCGGCCTCGAGCACGGCGCGCCAGGAGGCGTTCGGGCTGCGGCGGAGCAGCGCACGACGCTCGCGCTCGGTCATGCCGCCCCAGACACCCCACTCGATCTGGTTGTCGAGCGCCTCGGCGAGGCATTCGGTGCGGACGACGCAGCCGGAGCAGACCATCTTGGCCTTGTTCTGCTCGGCTCCACGTACGAAGAGCTCGTCGGGCTCGTTCTCACGACAGGCGGCCTGTAGCGACCATTCATCTACCCACATGGTGTGCCATCCCTTCATCGGAGCGCTTCGCCCTCCCCATATTGATGACGTGGCGCCCGTGCGGACTAAAGGTTAAGGACTCGACCCGGTCGAGTGACACACCCTTCTGGCCCAAAGTACGTAGTCCGAAATGACTAGGAGGGGTCCTGGGACCCATTTTTGCCTCCCTGTCCGGCGCCGATTGCGAATCATGTGCTATTAGCCGCCATCACCTACGATGACCAGCATGTCTTCGCCGTCGCTGCGCCCGCAGACCGTGCTCAAGCATCTCGCCGTCATGTGCGGGGTCGCAGCCGTCCTCGGCGTCGTCGCCGCGGGTCTCGCCATCCCCTTCGCCGGTGTGGCCGGGATCGCGGCCAAGGAGACGGCCGAGAAGATGGACTCGCTGCCGCAGGCCTTCGAGGTCGACGACATGTCCCAGACGACCAAGATCGTCGACCGCAAGGGCAACCTGATCACGACGCTCTACGACCAGAACCGCGTCTACCGTCCGCTCGACCAGATCTCGTCCAACATGACGAAGGCGCTGCTGGCGATCGAGGACTACCGCTTCTACCAGCACGGCGCGATGGACCTCAAGGGCACGCTGCGCGCGCTGATCACCAACCAGGCCAGCGACTCGGTGCAGGGTGGTTCCTCGATCACCCAGCAGCTGGTGAAGACCACGCTGGTCTACTCCGCGAAGACCGAGGCCGAGCGCAAGGCGGCCATCGAGAAGTCGACCGCCCGCAAGATCCGCGAGCTGCGCTACGCGATCGCGCTGGAGGAGAAGCACTCCAAGGACTGGATCCTCGAGCGCTACCTCAACGCTGCCTACTTCGGCGACGGCGCGTACGGCGTCCAGGCCGCCGCCAAGCACTACTTCAACGTCAACGCCTCCGAGCTCAACTGGCAGCAGTCGGCGATGCTGGCCGGAATGGTGAAGAACCCCACCGGCTACGACCCGACCAACTACCCCGACGCCACCATCGCCCGCCGCAACGTCGTCGTCGACCGGATGGCCGCGCTCAAGGTCGTCTCCCGTCCCGAGGCGGAGAAGCTGAAGGACGCCAGCCTCGGCCTGAACGTCCAGAAGCAGCGCAACGGCTGCCTCGGCTCGTCCGCGGAGTTCTTCTGCGACTACGTGATCAAGTGGCTGCTCAAGGACCCGGCCTTCGGTGAGACGGAGACCGACCGGCTCGCGCTGATCAAGTCCGGCGGTCTGACCATCAAGACCACGCTCGACCAGCGCTTCCAGGACGCCGCTCAGGAGTCGGTCGAGGATCACGTGTACGCCACCGACCAGGCCATCGGCGCCCTGGCCATGGTCGAGCCCGGCACCGGTCGGGTCCGGGCGCTCGCCCAGTCCCGTCCGATGGGTGACAACAAGAAGAAGGGCCAGTCCTACCTCAACTACCTGGTCCCGAAGGAGAAGTCGGGCGACTCCAACGGCTTCCAGGCCGGGTCGACCTTCAAGGCCTTCACCCTGGCCGCTGCCATCGAGCAGGGCTTCCCGCTCAAGCAGAAGATCAACTCGCCCGAGGAGCTGACCCTCAACCAGTCCACCTTCGCCGGCTGCCCCGGCGACGGCAACCGGATCGGCGCCCACACCTTCCACAACTCCACCACCTCTGGCATGAAGGACGCCTACACCGGCACCCGGGAGTCGGTGAACACGTTCTACGCCCAACTCTTCCAGCTCACTGGCATGTGCACGCCCTACAAGATGGCGCAGAAGATGGGCGTCAAGCTGACCGCCCCGTTCGGAATCGCGCCCGAAGACGGTCACATCTGCAAGGCCGGAGAGATCGCGGACTGCCAGGGCGCCGAGCGCGTGCCCACCTTCACCCTCGGGGTCGTAGACGTCAGCCCCCTGGA
This sequence comes from Nocardioides sp. NPDC000445, assembly GCF_040300245.1. Taxonomy (NCBI): domain Bacteria; kingdom Bacillati; phylum Actinomycetota; class Actinomycetes; order Propionibacteriales; family Nocardioidaceae; genus Nocardioides; species Nocardioides sp. NPDC000445. Next base: position 14,533 of record NZ_JBEPDH010000021.1, read on the forward strand.
GATGGCCGAGGCGTACGCGACGTTCGGCGCTCGCGGCAAGCACTGCGACTCGGTGCCGGTCAACGAGATCCTCGACGCCAACGGCAAGCTGCTCAAGAAGTACGAGCCGACCTGCCAGCAGGCGATGGCCAAGGGCACCGCCGACGCGGTCAACGACATCCTCCGCGGTGTGATGGAGCCCGGTGGCTTCGGCCAGAACCTTGCGCTATCGGTTCCCAGCGCAGGCAAGACCGGCACCACGCAGGACAACAAGGCGGTGTGGCTGATGGGCTACACGCCGCGGCTCGCGACCGCTTCGATGATCGCCGGTGCCAACTCGGCGGGCACGCCGCTCAGCCTCAACGGCCAGGTCGTCGGCGGCAGCTACGTCTACGAGGCGGCGGGCTCGACGACCGCCGGTCCGATGTGGGGCGGCGCGATGCAGGTGATCGACAAGTACCTCAAGTGGGTGGACTTCGAGGAGCCCGACCCGAACGTGATCGCAGGAAACACGGTCGACGTCCCCTGGGTCGGCGGCATGACCGTCGAGAAGGCGACGAAGGTCCTGCGGAGCGCCGGCTTCCAGGTTCAGCTCGGCCCGGAGGCCTACTCCGAGTACGACAAGGGCTTGGTCGCCTTCACCACCCCCTCCGGCGACGCCGCCGAGGGTTCGCCGATCACGATCTACACCTCACTGGGCCCGGAGCCGAAGCCCGACCCCAAGCCCGACAAGAAGAAGCAGCCCGAGCGGAAGCCCGGCCGCGGCGATGAAGAGAGACCCGCCACGGTCGAGGAAGAGCCCGACTTCGGCTGGGAGTGGCCGACCGGCTGACGCCCAGCGCAGAAAACGACGCGTGGCCCCACCGATCCGGTGGGGCCACAGTCGTTCTCGGGCTGCCGTCAGGCGAGCTGCTTGCGCACCTCCGCGGCCACGGCGCCACCGTCGGCCTTGCCCTTGGTCTGCGGGGTCAGGATGCCCATGACCTTGCCCATGGCGCGCATCCCCTCGTCGGCGGCACCGGTCTGGGCGATGGCCTTGCTGACCAGGTCGGAGATCTCCTCGGCGCTCAGCTGAGCGGGCAGGTACTCGGTGATCACCGCGGCCTCAGCGGTCTCCTTCTCGGCCTGCTCGGCGCGACCGCCGTCGGCGAAGGCGGTGGCCGCCTCGCGGCGCTTCTTGGCCTCGCGGGTGAGGATCGTGATGATCTCGTCGTCGGTGAGCTCCTTGGCCTCCTTGCCGGCGACCTCGGCCTCGGTGATCGAGGCCATGACCATGCGCAGCGTGCCGGCACGCTCCTTGTCACGGGCCTTCATCGCGGAGGTCAGGTCGGTCCTCAGCTGGTCCTTCAGAGTGCTCATGGAACCATTGTGGCAGGGTTGAGCCATGCGGCTCGCCTCAGTAATCGGCCCAGTAGTCGGCACCGGGCTCGCCACCGGCGCGGCCATGACGGCGTACGCCTTGTGGGAGGCCCGTCAATACACGCTGCGCCATGTCGGACTGCCGGTGCTCCCCGAGGGCGCGGACCCGCTGCGGGTGCTGCATCTCTCCGACATGCACGTGGTCCCGTCGCAGCACAAGAAGCTCGACTGGATCGCATCGCTGGCTTCCCTGAAGCCGGACCTGGTCGTCGACACCGGTGACAACCTGGCCCACCAGCGGGCGGTGCCGTCGATCGTCAACGCCCTCGGCACGCTGCTCGACGTACCGGGTGTCTTCGTGCACGGCTCCAACGACTACTACGAGCCACGGCTGCGCAACCCGATCGGCTACCTGCTGCCCGACAACGGCAAGCGGCAGACGAACGTGCCCGAGCTCCCCTGGCGTGACCTGTCCGCGTCCTTCACCAAGGCCGGCTGGCTGGACCTCACCAACACGCGTACGTCGCTGACCGTCAAGGGCATCGAGTTCGCCTTCGCGGGCGTCGACGACCCCCACCTCCGCCTCGACGACCTGTCCGCCGTCGCCGGCCCCGCGGACGCGTCCGCGGACGTACGCCTCGGGGTCGCGCACGCTCCCTATCTGCGGGTCCTGGACCAGTTCACCGCCGACGGCTACGACGCGATCCTGGCCGGCCACACCCACGGCGGCCAGATCTGCCTGCCGGGCGGGCGAGCCCTGGCCACCAACTGCGATCTCGACCCCGCCCGCGTACGCGGCCTGCACACTCACACCCACGGCGGACGGCAGGCGTGGCTGCACGTCTCGGCCGGCCTCGGCACCTCGCCCTACACCCGGATCCGCATCGCGTGCCGCCCCGAGGCGACACTCCTGACGCTCACGCCGCGCGGGGCGTCTCGTCGGTAGGGGCCGATTACGGATCGGGGGAGTCTCTGGGCTATGCTCATTCCTCGTTGGACCGTTTGTTCGGTGCAGCATTCGGGTTGTAGCGCAGCTTGGTAGCGCACCTCGTTCGGGACGAGGGGGCCGCAGGTTCAAATCCTGTCAACCCGACATCGAGCTCAGGCTCGGAGATCGCAAGATCTCCGAGCCTGATCCCGTTTTCCGGCCCAGTAGAGTCGACGCCATGAGCTTCGACACGCGCAACGGCACCCGTGGCGCCAAGCAGCCCTCGGCCAACCTCCTCCTGAAGCTGGGCAACAAGCTGATGATGAGCCGAGCCCGCAAGAGCAGCGGCACCACGGCCGGGATGCGTCTGCTCGTGCTCACCACGATCGGCAAGAAGAGCGGCGAGCCCCGCTCGACACCGCTCGCCTGGTTCCCGGGCGACGACGGCACCTGGCTGATCGTCGCCTCGGCAGCCGGCGGGCCGAGGAACCCGGCCTGGTATTACAACCTCGCCGCCAACCCGGATCGGGTCACCATCGAGCTCGGCGGCGAGACCATCTCGGTGGTCGCCGAGCAGCTGCACGGCGAGGAGCGCGCCCGCGCGTGGGCTGCGATCGTCGAGTCGGCCGCCAACTTCGGGAGCTACGAGGAGAAGACCGACCGCGAGATCCCGGTCATCCGTCTCACCCGCGCCTGAGTTCAAATGTGACGCGCGGCATGCGAAACTGCCCCTCATGAGCAACGACCCCACCGACAAGCTCGCCGCGCCGTCGTTCGGTTTCAAGAAGAAGCGTGGGGGCACGAAGCCGGCGAACGCCAAGCCCGAGAAGACCCAGCCCGCGAAGACTCAGCCCCAGAAGACCCAGGCCCCGAAGGCTCGGGTCGAGAAGGCACCGGTCGAGACTGCTGCGGTCGAAACGGCCTCCGCGGAGAAGACCCAGGTGCTGGAGAAGACGGCACCGCCCGTCCTAGCGCCCGAGCCGCCTGCGAAGAAGTCCCCGGAGAAGCAGAAGGCGCAGAAGCCGCCCAAGCCCGCGAAGGAACCGAGGGCACCCAAGCAGCCCAAGGACCCGAGCCAGCGACGGATCAATCTCGGCACCCCGTCGGGCCTCTCCGCGGCCGTCATGATCGGCGCCATCGTCGGTGCGTTCATGGCCCTGGCGGTCTGGTTCAGCGGCACCGTCAGCCAGTGGACACGAGGCACCTCGTCGCTCGGCGACAAGGGAGCGATCATCCTTATCGCCGTCTTCGCCCTCGCGATCATCGTCGGCGGCTACCTCCTCCGCCTCGCCGGCGCCCGCTCCCCCTTCACGATCAGCTTCCTCGGATCAGCGCTCGTCGCCGTACTCTCGATGCTCTTCCTCACCGACCTCTTCGTCCACGCCTGGGGAGTGATCATCGTGGTGATCCTCGCCGCCGCCGCGTACGCCCTCGCCTACTGGGTCACCACCAACTACATCGACTGACAAGCGCAGCCGAAGCGTCGCCCCCGTCGGTCGACACGTCACGTACGTCGGCCGAGGTGGCATCTGAGTGCCACCTCGGCCGACCGGACTGACGTCTCGGGTTGGGTCAGAGGGCGGCGGCGACCAACTCGGCGAGCTGGACGGTGTTGAGCGCGGCGCCCTTGCGGAGGTTGTCGTTGGAGATGAACAGGGCGAGACCGCGGTTGTCGGGAACACCCTCGTCCTGACGGATGCGGCCGACGTAGGAGGGGTCCTTGCCGGCGGCGTACAGAGGCGTGGGTACGTCGCGGAGCTCGACGCCCGGGGCGTTCGCGAGGATCTCGGTGGCGCGCTCGGGGGTCAGGGGCGAGGAGAACTCGGCGTTGACCGCGAGCGAGTGCCCGGTGACGACCGGGACGCGGACGCAGATGCCGGAGACCCGCAGGTCGGGCAGCGAGAGGATCTTGCGGGACTCGTTGCGGAGCTTCTGCTCCTCGTCGGTCTCGTTCAGGCCGTCGTCGACCAGCGAACCGGCGTAGGGAAGGACGTTGTAGGCGATCGTCTCGACGTACTTCTCCGGCTCCGGGAACGTGATCGCGGAGCCGTCGTAGGCGAGCTCGCGGGCCTTGTCACCGGCAGCCGCGATCTCGCCGACCAGCTCCTCGACGCCGGCGACGCCGGAGCCCGAGACCGCCTGGTAGGTCGATACGACGAGCCGCTCGAGGCCGGCTTCGTCGTGGAGCGCCTTGAGGGCCGGCATCGCGGCCATCGTGGTGCAGTTGGGGTTGGCGATGATGCCCTGGCGGGCCGCGATGACGCCGTCCATCGCCGAGGGGTTGACCTCGGAGACGACCAGCGGGATCGACGGGTCCTTGCGCCAGGCCGAGGAGTTGTCGATGACGATCACACCGGCGTCGGCGAACTTCGGCGCCAGCGCCTTCGAGGTGGCGCCCCCGGCGGAGAAGATCGCGATGTCGAGGCCCGAGGGGTCAGCCGTGGCGGCGTCCTCGACGACAACCGAGCGGTCACCGAACTCGATGGTCTTGCCCGCCGATCGCGCCGAGGCGAAGAAACGGACCTCGCCGAGCGGGAAGCCGCGCTCGAGCAGGATCTGGCGTACGGCGACGCCCACCTGTCCGGTCGCTCCCACAATTCCCAGGTTGATGGTGCTCATCGGCCGGTCCCTCCATAGACGATGGCCTCTACGTCGCTGTCGAGGCCGAATGCTTTGTGTGTCGCGCGCACGGCGCGGTCGAGGTCGTCGGCGCTGACGAGCACCGAGACGCGGATCTCCGAGGTCGACACCATCCTGATCAGGACCCCCTCGGCGGCGAGCGCGGCGAAGAACTTCGCCGTGATCCCCGGATGCGTACGCATCCCGGCACCGACGATCGAGAGCTTGCCGATCTGCTCGTCGGCGACCGGGTCGGCGAACCCGACCTCACCCTGGATGTCGCCGAGCGCCGCGCGGGCCCTCTTGACGTCGGTACGCGGCAGCGTGAACGAGATGTCCGTGCGCCGGGTCTTCTCCGCGGACACGTTCTGGACGATCATGTCGATGTTGATGCCGTTGTCGGCGAGAGTGTCGAAGATGCGGGCGGCCTCACCGGGCTCGTCGGTGACGCCGGCGACGGTGATCTTGGCTTCGCCGCGGTCGTGGGCAACGCCGACGATCTCCGGGGTGTCGCCGTTGGCGTCGGCGCCGTAGGAGACCTTCTCGACCTCCACGTCGCTGAACCTCTCCGCGGCGGCCTGCACGGCGCGGTCGACCTCGTCGTCGCCGACGACGACCGAGACCCGGACCTCCGAGGTGGAGATCATCTGGATGTTGACGCCCGCCTGTGCGATCGCGGAGAAGAAGTCGGCGATCTTCTTCGGCTGGGTGCGCAGCCCGGCACCGATCAGGGAGACCTTGCCCATCCGGGGCTCGGTGTTCACCCGCTCGAAGCCGAGCTCACCGCGCGCCTGCTCCAGCACCTTCCCGGCCCGCTCGGCGTCGTCGCGGGGCAGCGTGAACGTGATGTCGGTGCGATCGGTGCCGGCCGCCGACGAGTCCTGGACCACCATGTCGACGTTGATGCCCACCCCGGCGATGATCTCGAAGACCTTCGCCGCGGCGCCCACCTCGTCGGGTGCGTTGACGACCGTGATCTTGGCCTGGCTGCGGTCGTGGGCGATGGCGGCGACGATCGGCGCCTCCATCCCGGCGTCGGCGCTGCGCTGGTGGTCGGCGTGCGGCGAGACCGCGTCGATGCTGCCCTTGACCACGGTGCCGTTGAGGGTGGAGAAGGAGGAGCGTACGTGGATCGGGAGGCTGTGGCGCCGGGCGAACTCCACCGAGCGCAGGTGGAGCACCTTCGCCCCGGAGGCCGCCAGCTCGAGCATCTCCTCGAAGGCGACCGAGCTCAGCTTGCGGGCGGTCGGGACGATCCGCGGGTCGGCGGTGAAGACGCCGTCGACGTCGGTGTAGATCTCACAGACGTCGGCGTCCAGCGCCACCGCCAGCGCGACCGCGGTGGTGTCGGTGCCGCCACGGCCCAGCGTGGTGATGTCCTTCGTGTCCTTGGAGACGCCCTGGAAGCCGGCCACGATCGCGATCGCACCGTCGGCGAGCGCTGCCTGGATCCGCTCCGGGGTGATGCTGAGGATCTTGGCGCGCCCGTGCTGCGCGTCGGTGATCAGCCCGGCCTGCGACCCGGTGAAGGACCGAGCCTCGTACGCCAGCCCGCGCTCGTTCGCGACGTCGTTGATCGCCATCGCCAGCAGCGCCATCGACTGCCGCTCGCCGGAGGTGAGCAGCATGTCGAACTCACGCGCGTGCGCGGTCGCGTCGGGCGAGACCTTGTTGGCCAGGTCGATCAGCTCGTCGGTGGTGTCGCCCATGGCAGAGACGGCCACGACCACGTCGTGGCCCTGCTCTTTGGTCGCGACCACTCGCTGAGCAACGCGCTTGATGCCTGCAGCGTCCGCGACCGAGCTGCCACCGTACTTCTGAACGACGATTCCCACGGCGGGAAAGTCTACGTTGCCGATGCGGCCGTCTTCTCCAGCATCTCATCAGCGGCAGCCAGGTCCTCGTCCTCACCGGTGAACGGCTCGGAGTCGAGGCGGTCGTGAGCGACCACGGTGAGCAGTGCGTTGAGCACGGCACCGGCCAGGTTGCCCCAGTTGTTGACGTAGCTGAACTGCCACCACCACAGCGCCTCGTCGACGTCGCCGAGACGGTAGTGACGCAGGCCGTACTCCAGGTCGGTCACCAGACTGGCGACGTCGTCGGAGATCTGGCTGTCGACCACGTCCGGGCTGTACGGATCGAAGACGAAGCTGTAGGTGTCGATGTCCCCGAACATCTCGGCAAGCCCCATCCGGAGCTCATCGACGTCGGCTTCCATGCCCACGTCGGGCTGGAACTCCTCACGAGGCTCGAAGTCCTGCTGGGCGCCCAGTCGCGCGCCCGCCAGCAGGATCTGGCTCACTTCGAGCAGCAGCATCGGGACGGCGCTGCCACCATCGCCGTCCGCAGCGATCGCGCGCACCGAGAGCAGAAAGCTCTCCACCGAGTCGGCGATGCTGGTGGCGAAGTCCTTGCCGGTCAAGTCGTTCGTCATGACGGCCCCCTTCCCGAGGTCCCTTGAATCGTCAGGCTACCGCCGAAGTCGCGGCCTGACGAGGGTAAAGAGTCGGCTCTTAGGGATCGCACAGGTAACGGCTACTCAGCCGCCCGGCGTCCGGCGAAGGCGCGGCCGAGGGTGACCTCGTCGGCGTACTCCAGATCGCCACCGACCGGGAGACCGCTGGCCAGACGGGTGACCTTCAGTCCGAGCGGGCTCAGCTGACGGGTCAGGTAGGTCGCCGTCGCCTCGCCCTCGAGGTTGGGGTCCGTGGCGAGGATCACCTCGGTGATCCCCGGGTCGTTGAGCCGCTGGACGAGCTCACGGATGCGCAGCTGGTCGGGCCCGATCCCGTCGATCGGGCTGATCGCACCGCCGAGCACGTGATAGCGCCCGCGGAACTCGCGGGTGCGTTCGATCGCGACGACGTCCTTGTACTCCTCGACCACGCACAGCACCGACTGCTCGCGACGGGGGTCGCGACAGATCCGGCAGGTCTCCTCCTCGGAGACGTTGAAGCAGACCGAGCAGAACTTCACCTTCGCCTTGACCTCGTTGAGGATCGAGGCCAGCCGATGTACGTCGGCGGGGTCAGCCTGGAGCAGATGGAACGCGATCCGCTGGGCACTCTTCGGGCCTACGCCCGGCAGCCGTCCCAGCTCGTCGATGAGGTCTTGGACCACACCCTCGTACAACTTGGTTATCGCCTGTCTCTAGCTGTGCGTATCTCAGAACCCGAGCTTGAACGGCGGCTCGCCGCCGCCGGGGGCACCGGGGCCGCCGAGGCCGCCCGCGAGCGGGCCCATCGCCTCACCGGCGAGCTCGTCGGCCTTGCCCTTGGCCTCGCGGTAGGCAGCGACGATCACGGCGCCGAGGTCCTCGAGGTCGTCGGGGTTGCTGCCGTCGAACTCGCCCTGCTTGATCTCCACGCCGACCAGCTCGCCGGTGCCGGTGAGCTTCACGGTCACGGCACCACCGGCGACGGTGCCGTCGACGATCGTCTCGGCGAGCTTCTCCTGGGCGTCGACGATCTGGCTCTGCAGCGCCTGGGCCTGCTGCATGATCGCGTTGAGGTCGAAGCCGCCCTCGCCGCCGAGGCCTTCGAGTGGGTTCGTCATCTGTGCCGTCCTAGTTGTGAGGAATCTCTTCGATCATCGTTGCACCCAGCTCCTGAGCGAGCAGGGCCTCGGCGCCCATCGCAGCCGGCCCGTCGTAGGCCTGATCGTCGGGGTTGACCGCGGCGTCCGCCTCGGCCAGGCGAGCCACTGTGTCGTCGACCGGAGGCTCGTAGTCGGCCGCACGCGTCGGCCGGATGGCCCCCCGGGCCAGCGCGATCGCTCCTGGGTCGGCCGGCTGAGTCGCCGACGTCGCGGGCGGCTCCGGCGGGGCCGGGGGCTGGTCGGAGGGCGGCGGCTCGGCGGCCCAGTCGGGCGGTGGCGCCTGCTCGTTCCATGAGGCCTCCGGCGGCTGTTGCTGCTGGGTGGGCTCCTGGGGCTGGCTCGGCTGCGGCGTCGGCGGCGCCTGCCGCTGCGGGGACCCCTGGCCGCCGCCCGCGACGATCGCCTCGATCTTCGGCTGGATGCCGATCACGTTGACCAGCGCCTGCCCGAGGATCGGCTCGTGCCCGCCGGTCGCGAACCGGTCGCGGAGGCCCGGCGAGGCGAACCCGAGGGTGAGCACACCGTCGCGGAAGTCGACCACCTGAGCGTTCTGGCCCACCAGCGACCAGGTCGCCCGGCGCAGGCCCTTGGTCTGCGCGATCACGTCGTCCCACAGGCGGCGAACGTCGACGTTGCCCATCCCGCCCGGCGATTGAGCCGGAGGCTGTATCTGGGGCTGTGCCTGAGGCTGGGCCGGTGGTTGCGACTGAGGCTGGCTCGGCGGCTCAGGAGCGGCCGGCGCCTGCTGGGAAGGCATCTCCGCGGCCGGGGCGGGCTCGCGGGCCGGCTCGGGGGTCTGAGCGTACGCCGGGACCGGCTCGGGCTGCGGCGCCGCCGGAGCGACCGTCTCGTGCCCCGGCGCACCGACCGACGGCTTGAGCACCGGCCGGTCCTGAGCGGGGGCAGGCGCCGCCGGAGCAGCGGCCACCGTCGGCGTACCGCTGATCTCGATCCGCCTCTCCAGACGGTCCAGCCGAGCCGCAAGACCGTCGGCACCGTCGGCCGCGGGCAGCAGCACCCGGGCACAGATCAGCTCGAGCAGAAGTCGGGGGGCGGTCGCGCCGCGCATCTCGGTCAGACCGGTGGCGACCGCGTCAGCGGCTCGCGACAGATCGTGTGGTCCGAAGCGCCCGGCCTGGGCGACCAGCCGCTCGCCGCCGTCCTCGGAGACGTCGATGAGCCCGGTCGCGGGCGCGTCCGGGACCGCCTTGACGATGACGAGGTCACGCAGCCGCCGCAGCAGGTCCTCGGTGAACCGCCGCGGGTCCTGGCCGGTCTCGATGATCTTGTCGATGACACCGAAGACCGCAGCGCCGTCATGGGCGGCGAAGGCGTCGACGACCTCATCCAGCAGCGCGTCCGGGGTGTAGCCGAGAAGCCCCGCGGCAAGCTCGTACGTCACGCCCTCAGGCCCCGCGCCACCGAGCAGCTGGTCCATGACCGAGAGGCTGTCGCGCATCGACCCGGCGCCCGCGCGCGCGACCAGCGGCAGCGCGGCCGGCTCGACGTTGATGCCCTCCTTCTCGCACAGCGTCGAGATGTAGTCGGAGACCAGCTTGGGCGGGAAGAGGCGGAACGGATAGTGATGGGTGCGCGACCGGATCGTCGGGATGACCTTCTCCGGCTCGGTCGTCGCGAAGATGAACCGCAGATGCTCCGGCGGCTCCTCGACGAGCTTGAGCAGCGCGTTGAAGCCCTGCGTCGAGACCATGTGGGCCTCGTCGATGATGTAGACCTTGTAGCGGCTCTTCACCGGCGCGAAGAACGCCTTCTCCCGCAGGTCACGAGCGTCGTCGACACCACCGTGCGACGCCGCGTCGATCTCGATCACGTCGATGCTGCCAGGCCCGCCGCGCGCCAGGTCCCGGCACGACTCGCACTCCCCGCACGGATCCGCGATCGGCGCCTTCTCGCAGTTCAGCGCCCGCGCCAGGATCCGCGCCGAGGTCGTCTTGCCGCAGCCGCGTGGCCCGGAGAAGAGGTACGCATGGTTGACCCGGTTGCCCGCCAGCGCATTGCGCAGCGGGCCGGTGACGTGATCTTGGCCGATGACCTCGGCAAACGTCTCCGGCCGGTAGCGGCGGTAGAGAGCTAGCGGTGCGTCCACCCCATGAACCCTAACGATCCCCACCGACAGTCGGTAGCCGCCGGGCGCCGGCGAGCCCGTCGAACTGAGCAAAGTGGTCATCTCGCCGTCCCCTCGGCTCCGATCGTGACGCGTTCGTGACGGCATCGGCGGTTGCCACGACGCCCATGGCGCACCCTGAGGTCACCGAGCCATGTTCAGAAAGGACGTTCGATGAGCAATCCGTACGGCACTCCACCACCCTTCCCGAATCAACCCGTACCAGCCCCGCGCCAGCAGGTCCCGACCAGTCCTCGTGGTCTGGCCACCGCCTCGATCTGGCTCGCCGTAGCCCTCACTGCCGTCGTGGTCATCACGGCCGCGGTCTCGTATCCCGTGTCCATGGCAGTCAACGACACGATAACGAGCGCGACCCCGTCGACCTCGACATGGATCTGGGTCAGCACGTCCATCGCCCTGGGATTCGCGCTGATCGCGGTCCTGCTCTCGCTCTACATCGTGGGGTGCCTGTGGCTGCTGCGGAGCTATGACTTCGCGAAGGTCATCAATCCCACGTTCCACATGAGGCGCAGCCGGGCATGGGTGTGGCTTGGCTGGTGGGTGCCGATCGTGTCGCTCTGGTTCCCGCTCCAAGTCGTTGATGACGTACGCCGCGCCACCGCCAAGAACCAGCCCCACTCCTCCCTCGCCATCTGGTGGACAGCCTGGCTGGTTGCCATCTTTGCGGCAAACCTGTCGGGGAGGATCTTCAACAGCGACGACGTCCTGTCCCGTGACGCGATCATCATCGTCGCGATGATCGATGCGCTGTCCGCCGTCGCGCTCGTGATCGCCTGCGTCAACTGGATCTCGATCATCCGGGGCATCACTCGAGACCAGGAGATGGCTCGGGGCTGATCCAGGCATGAAAAGGCCCCCCACGTACCCAACAGAGCTCGCTTATCCTTGCTGCCTTCCGGCCCTGGGGAGGTTCGACAAGATGTCGCCACATGGGGGGTTGCGGAAGAGTCTAGACGAGTCCGCTCGCCGATCCCAAAGCACACCCGCTGGCCGTCCGCCGATTTCCCCGATGCTCGCGGAGCCGCGTAGGATCCCTCACGGATCTGTCGCCTAGTGGCCTATGGCGCACGGCTGGAATCCGTGTTGGGTTAACGCCCTCGGGGGTTCGAATCCCCCCAGATCCGCCAGCAGGAAACCTTGGTTGACCTGCAAGAACGCCGGACCGGAAGCGCAAGCTCCGGACCGGCGTTCTGCATTCACCGAACTGATCAGTCCAGGATCGCGTGCGCCTCGACCTCGACGAGCACGTCGGGCTCGAACAGATAGTCCACACCGATAGCGGACAGCGGCGGCAGCGGTTGCGGGATGCCGAGCTCGTCGATGACGCTCTCGAGCCCGGCGACGAAGTCGTCGTACTTGTCCGGGGTCCAGCCGGTGACGAAGAACCGGAGGCGTACGACGTCGGCGAAGGTCGCGCCGGCACCGGCCAGCCCGCGGGCGGTGTTGCGCAGGGCGTGGGCGAGCTGGCCGGCGAGGTCGCCCGGGGCGACGCCACGTCCGAGCTCGTCCCGGGCGATCTGTCCGGCGACGTGGATGTGGCGGGTGCCGGTGGCGACGGAGACGTGGTGGTAGGGCACGGGCTGGAACATGCCTTCGGGGGTGAGCAGATCGACGGACACGATGAGATTCCTTTCGAGGGTTAAGGTTTCTCATGTGTACTTGGTATCCAGAGGACACTTCAACGAGACTAGGTGTCATGCCGGATACCCCGAGCCCACTTCGCCTGACCCAGGAGCATCGCGAGCTCCTCGACCAGCTCCTCGACAAGTGGTCGCTCCAGGTGCTCGACACGCTGTGCGAGCGGCCGCGCCGCTTCAACGAGCTGCGTCAGGCGATCCCGGCGATCACCCAGAAGTCACTCACCACCGCGCTCCGCCGCCTGGAGCGCAACGGCATGGTCGAGCGCGTGGTGCTGAGCACCCGCCCGGTCGCGGTGGAATACCGCATCACCCCGCTGGGCAGCACCCTGCAGGACCTCATCGACCGGCTCTACCACTGGACGACCACGACCCTGCCCGAGGTCGAAGCAGCACGCGAGGCCTTCGACCGCTCGGTCTGAGGCGCTACATCGAGCTCTTGCGCCGCGCGAACAGCGGCCGCAGGACCAGGCCGAGACCGAGCGCACCGCCGCCGGCGATCCCCCACCAGATCGCGTTCTCGCGGACGGTCACAAGGGGATCCGCCTTCTCGCGGGCCATCGGCGCCTGATCGACCTCGGGCGGCTTGGTCGTCTCCTTGTCGAGCGGCCGGACGATGGCGTCGTACGCATTCACCACGCCGGCACCCCAGTAACGACTTCCTTGACCTTCTTGCCCGGAAGTCGTTGCGTATAGACGGTCGATGACCTGCTCGGCCGTCCAACTCTTGTTGGCAGACCAGATCAAGGCGAGTACGCCGCTGACCTCTGCCGCCGCGAACGACGTCGTGATCGTGTCGACCCAGCATGGCTTTCCGAACAGCGTCTTCGAAGGCGCGCCGAAGGTCGGGGCCGTGACGTCGGTGTTGGAGTTGGGCAGCACGGTGGATTCGGGGTCCGATGCCCATGTGCCGGACGCGCTGACGGTCACCACCGGATCAGGGGCTTTGGGAAAGATGCTCGCAGCGACGTCCGGTCCCTCTTTGCGGGTGACCTCTGACCAGTCGGAGGCCATGACGACGATCGCGCCCTTCTTCACCAAGGTGTCGACCGCCTTGTCCATGGCGGGACTCTCCTGGGCTGCGGGCAGGCCGATATCGACGATCAGACGGGTGGTGTTTCCTCTGGCCAGCTGGTTGAGCGCGGCGGTCAGCTTCGCCACCTCGACCGTCGACTTCTCCTGGCCGACCTTGAGAACTGGGTGGTCGCTGATCTGTGCCTTGGGTGCGATCTCGGAGATCAGCCCAGCAGCGACCGTCCCGCGATAGTCCTGGGCCTTGCTGGAGATGCCGGAGTCGACGACCGCGATCTTCACGCCTCCGCCCTGGTCACTGACCTGCTGCGCGTCAGCGATCCGCATGATGGCGAACGGGGCAACGGCGCTGGGCACCGGAGCGTCCTTGGCGTCCGCGGGCTGCGGCACTCCGCCACCGGTGTTCTGCGAATAGTCGCTGCACATCGGCCTCTCCTCAGCGGCGTGCGCCGGACTGGCGCCGCCCAGCACCGTCAGACCACTCGCGAGAGCGGCGACTGCGACACCTACCCGCAGCAGCCTCACTGGGCGGGCAGGCACTGGTCCTCCTGGCCCGGTTCGAAGCCGGGCGGGCACAGCGCCATCTCGGTGGAGAGTGCCGCGCCTACCGGGAGCAGTCGCAGCCACGTACCTGGAATGAGCGGTCCGGAGTCAGGGGTCAGACCGAGGCGGCCGACCGTGAGTGGGCCGTCGACCGTGTTGGCTGTCGCGCGACCATCGATGAGATAGGGCGTTGCGCTCTTCTTCTCGAGGTCTTCACCGTTGGCGGCGTAGACGAAAGCGCCCTTGCCGGGGTCGACACGCGCCTCGGTCAGGTTGTCGGCCTCCGGGGGGCTCGCCGGCCACGCGTTCTCACCTGGCTCGATGCCGAGCCGGACGGTGGTGTCGCCTCCAGTCTCGAGCCGAGCACAGGCCGCACCGGTTGCTGGGTCGAGCGTCGACCTCGGCCAGAAGGTGGACACTTCCAGACGCTCGCCGTCGATGTTCGGCTGCGAGTCCAATGCCTGCAGGTTGATCTTGTCGCCAAAGGCGATGTCGTAGACCTCGCTGGCGAAGTCCTCCAGACGAATCCAACCGCTCTCCGTCATGAGATAGTCCTTGGCCAGATAGTTGCCCTTGGTGCCGATCGGGTACTCCTCGCCCTCGACCGTTTGCCCCGCCTTGGTGTAAGCGCTCCCGAAGGAACCGCCGGTCAGGGCTCCACCCGCGGGGAAGAGGTTCACCCAGGACTGAGGCACTGTGGGAGTCGAGACCGGCCCCGTGAAGATGCGGTCGGCGTACGTCTCCGCGTCGCCCTCGACCTTGTAGCTGTACGCCTGCGTGTCGCCGTCTACGTTGGTGCTGTCCGCGATGAGGTAGGTGCCCTCAGCCGTCTGCACCATGAAACCGGCGCGATCGGCTCCCTGCACGTCAGGTTTGGCCGAGATGTTCAGGAACGTGCCTGCATCGTCAGCCGTGCAGGCTGTCCAACCGGTCTTGATGAAGTCCGCCTCGGTCGGCAGCTCCTCGGGGACGTTCGGACCGGAGATGCCGATCGTCGCCTTGGGGAACTCCTTGTCGATCTCCTCCTGGTCGATGACCTTGGACTTCTTCTCCAGGTCGAGCCCGAGGATGAGCTGGGCGCTGGCGAGGTTGACGACCGGGTGCAGTTCCTTGGCCTTGTCCGGGCCGGTGACGACGTAGCGCGCACCGCCCTTGGTGACGATCAGGCCGTCCTCGTCGGCCCAGCCGGTCGCGGCCTTGGGCGAGAGGAAGTGGGCGACGGCGCCGCCGGCGATGAGCAGCACGGCGAGCACGACGCCACCGAAGACGGAGCGGCCCGGCCGGGCCGGCTCCACCTCGCGCCCGCCGGGGGCGCCGGAGAGGAACGCGGAGACGAGCCGGCGGCGGCTGAAGGCATGGGCCTCTACGAGGTCCTTCTTGCTGGCCATCAGAAACCAGCCACCGCGGCGCTGAAGAGGCCCGAGGCGAGCACCATCAGCGGCAGCATCGCGAGCAGGCAGGCGGTCTCGGCGACATCGGCGAGGCGACCACGACGGATCGAGCCCACGTCGGGGACCAGCGTCAGGACCAGGAGTACGCCACCCGCAGCCGCCAGCACGACGGCGGTCGTCGGCCGCCAGGACTCGTGGTAGACGAGCAGCGCGGCACCGATCGCGAGCAGGCCGGCGATCCCGGAGACCAGCCCGACGAGCACCTCAGAGCCCGTCCGATACTGCCGGGTGCGCAGCATCAGCACGACGCACGCGGCGAGAGCCAGCAGCGTGCCGAAGAGGCCGAGCCGCACCACGAACGGCGAGGTCAGCACGACCAGGACGCCGACGGAGAGGGAGATCGCGACCAGGATCTCGTGGGCGACCTTGGCGTCGACCCTGACCTGGTCGGCCCGGATCTCGTCCGGGTCGAGGTTGATGTCCTCGTCGGAGTAGAGCTGGGGGACGTCGGTCTTGGTCGTGCTCAGCGCGAGCCACGGGAAGAAGCTGCCGGCCAGCACCACGACGACCAGCACGATCCCGAGCACGACACCGGCCTGCCAGCCGGTCATGCTCAGCAGCATGCCGGCCACCAGGAAGACCCCGCCGACGAGCGCACCCGGCATCGCCAGCATCCGGGCCTCGCCGAGGCCGAGGAAGCCGATCGCGGCGGCGAGCATCGCGCCCGCGCCGGCGAAGGCCAGCGGCATCCCGACGCCACCATCGAGGGAGGCCGAGCCGATCAGGAAGCCGGCGACCGCGCCGTAGACCTCACCGATCCACACCGCGGCGATCGCGGCGTCGTTCTCGGCCTCGAGCCGGGAGAGCACGATCGCACCTCCGGCGAGGACGATGCCGATCACCCCGGCCGCGACACCGGCGAGCATCGACGGCGCCTGCGTCCACAGCGCACCGGCGCCGAGGAGCAGCAGCAGCGCGGCGGCCAGCAGTGACGTACGTCGTCCTGCTTCCGGCTTCCAGGGGGCCATCTCGCTCTCGACGACGTCGGTCATCGCCTCGACCACGTCGTCGTAGACCCGCGGCGGCTTGTCGTCGATGCCGGCGCTCACGGTGAGTACGCCACCGTCCTCGACGCCTTGCGGGATCAGGCCGAGGTCACCGGCGAGCTTGCGGCCGTCGGCGAGCACGACGCGGTAGCCGGCGTACGCCGTCTGCGGGTCGAGCAACCCGACGCTTCGCGCGAGCTCCGGCACGAGCTCCGCCACGGGAACCGAGCCCGGCAGCACCAGATCCATCCGACGTGTGCCGGAGGCGACTGTGACCCGGACCAGCCCAGTGGGCGCCACCTGCGCCTGCGTCATTTCACGAACTCCTCGCGTCGTGCCTGTGCCCGAGACGAACCGACCGAATGTCCCGAGAGATAGACGTACATCGTGCCCGCTGAGTCAGACAGCGAACATCAGCGCTGACTTTGCCATAAAACCAGCGACGAGGGGACCGGTGCCCCGCACCGGTCCCCTCGTGTTGTCTGTGTGCTGAAAGCTCAGCCGCCGAAGCCGCCGGCACCGCGCATGTCAGCATCGTGCATGCGCGCCTGCGACTCGTTGACGAACTTGCTGCTGCGGTCGAGCGCGCCACCCAGCTCACGGATGGTCCCGTTCCACTTGGCCTGAGCCTGGTTGTAGGCGTTGGCCGCCTCACCGGTGAAGTTCTCCTGGAGGCCCAGGATGTACCTCTCGAGCTCATCGAGGGCGCCGTCCATCTCCTTCACGCCCTTGATCAGCACGTCCACGATCGAGCCCATGGCGCCGTGGTTAACAACAATCTCTTCGCCCATGACAGTTCCTTTTCAGTCTGTTGCGTCGATCAGAACGAGTACTTGGTGCCCTCGACCTGGCTGCTGATGGAGCTGGTCTGCCCCGCAACATCCTGGTCGGCGTCGGACCCCAGCTGGCGGGCCTTGGTGAGACCGGCGGTGAGCTGGTCGAGGGCCGTGGTGATCTCGCGGG
Source organism: Nocardioides sp. NPDC000445 (assembly GCF_040300245.1). Lineage (NCBI taxonomy): Bacteria > Bacillati > Actinomycetota > Actinomycetes > Propionibacteriales > Nocardioidaceae > Nocardioides > Nocardioides sp. NPDC000445. The sequence goes on from NZ_JBEPDH010000021.1 coordinate 31,773, forward strand.
CCTTCTCGTTGTAGGTGTTCATGAGCTGCTGGAACGCGTTGCCGCCAGCGCCCTTCCACCCGGAGGCCCCAGCAGACTGAGCCTCGGAGACCGTGCGGGAGTTGATGTTCTCCAGCTTGGCCTTCGTCTCCTCGATGAACTTGACGGCGGACTCGATCGCCTGCCCTTGCTTGATCTCACTGCTCATGGTGCTGTCCTTCCACCGGCGGAACCGGTTCCTAGGTTGATACCTGTTGGAGCCCGGCTCCCGATGGGCTCCCCCGAGGTCCGGACAATGTGTTCTTACCCCGTCTCCGGAGTTCTAAACACAAATCTCTGAACTTTTTTCGGCCCTGCTGTCTAGCCGTTGAAACCCGATTCCCACAGGTGTCTGAAGAACCCCGAGGAAACCACGAACGAAGCGATGACGGCCGCGCCGCACAGCGACTCCGCCCAGTCGGCCCGAGACGCCCACTTCGCCGAGCGCCAGCCCCGGCCGGTCGCGATCGCCGCGATGATGACGGCGAACCCGATCACCACGACTCCCAGACCGAACCAGGAGACCAACTCCGGGTCGGCCCAGCCTACGAAGGCACGGACCCCGACCGCCAGCGCAATAACCCCGGCGACCCGGAGTACGCCACGAGGCAGCCAGTAGCGATAGCTGCGCGCCGCGAGCAGGATCACGAAGGCACCGGCCAGCAGGATCAGCCAGCCACCGATCCGGTCCACGTCGTCCGTCGCGGTCGCCACCAGCGCCAGTCCGCTCACCGCGATCACGGCGAGCACCGCCCAGGAGGCCGCTACCAGGGTGCGGGCGCCGCGATCGGCCACCGCGGTGACCTCGTCGATCGGGACCGTCGCCTTGCCGGAGGTGGTCTTGGCCCGTGCCGACCAGGCGGTCACGGACAGCTTCGAGACGTCGAGGAGATAGGAGTCAGGGACGTCGACGGCGTACGACGGGACGATCCGCGCCGCCAGCGCGGCGGCCGCGAACAGGATCGACCACGGCACCTGCGGCGAGGTGCCGAGCAGGGCGCACAGCGCGGTCACCACGAAGACGACGACGCCGGTAGTCGTCCAGATCTTCAGCGCCTCGTCGACGCCGTCGACGAGCGACCGCGAGATGGTCGCGACGACCGCGGCGCTCAACCCGGCCACGCCGACCGCCATGGGCAGCGTCTCGGGCGCCGGGTCGACGGTGATGACGAAGGCGGCCCCGGCGGCGAAGGCCGGAGCGGCGATCGCTCGGCGCGCTGCGTACGGACCCGCGGGGATGATGCCGATCAAGGCGCCGAGCGCGAGCAGACCGGCGATGGCCAGTCGCTGCCAGCCGTCGGCCTGAGCACCGAACCCGGCCGCGCCGACCGCCAGGAGGGTGGCCAGACCGACCCAGTAGAACGAGAAGCTGCCTGCGCGGACCGGGGCGGCCGTCTCCACGACCTCGCGGCGCGCGTAGGCCTGAGTGGGCGGCGAGTCGGCGGCGAGCAGGGCGCCGGAGGTGATGCCGCGGGAGGCGAGCGACGCGTCCGGCTTGATCACCTCGCCACGACGATCGCGCAGCACCGGGGCCGCGGGCAGGCCGACGGCCGTCGCGTACTCTCTCGCCAGGTCCGAGGCGTGCGCATCGGAAGGAACGACGATGTCGACCACTCCGGCGGTGCCGTGGACCGTGACCGCCAGGCCGCCTGCTGCGAGCGCCGGCACTACGGCATCGGCCGTCTGAGTGGGCATGACACCTCCCGGATGCGTGATGACCCTGTGACAGAGTTCCACATCGGAAGCTCCACCGCCCGTTTTACCCGACCGGCACGGTTAAGGGTAGTAGCCGGGTAGCGGGCACTCTAAGATCCTGACCACCTGCGGCATCCGGGCCCGCGGGGCACTGAACCAGTCTCAGGGGGACACGTGACCATCGCTGCGACAGCCAGCGGTACCCGCACCGAGGAGCCGGAGGTCCCCGAAGGGGAGCTGGCTCTGAATGCTCCGCCGGCTATCGAAGAGGGCGAGGGTGTCGGGGGCATCCTGATGAACGCCATCCCCATGCTCGGTGGCCTCGGGTCGATCGTGCTCATCGCGACGATGCAGTCGGGCGCGGGCGGGTCCCCGCCGATCCAGCGCTACATCGCAGCCGGCATGTTCCTCTTCGCGACGCTCGGCTTCATCTTCGTGCAGATCGACCGGCAGCGTAAGCAGAAGCAGAAGCAGGTCGGTGGGCAGCGTACGGACTACCTGCGCTACCTGGCCGGCGTCCGGCAGTCGGCGCGCAGGGCCGGTGAGCAGCAGCGCAAGGCGCTCACCTGGCACTATCCGGCGCCGTCGTCGCTGCCCGCGATCGCCGAGGAGCGCAGCCGGCTGTGGGAGCGCTCGAACACCCACAAGCGCTATCTCGACGTCCGCTACGGCGTCGCGCACCAGCCCCTGGCCCTCACGCTGGTGCCGCCCCAGCAGACCCCGATCGACCAGGTCGACCCGGCCTCGGCGAGCGCGCTGCACCGGCTGCTGACCGTCCACCGGGTCCAGCCCGACCTGCCGGCCGCGACCAACCTGCGCGGCTTCGACAAGATGGAGATCTGCGGCAACGAGGACCAGGCCCGGGCGCTCGCCCGCGCGCTGATCTGCGGGATGACGGCCTTCCACTCACCGGAGCAGCTGGTCGTCGCCGTACTCACCTCCGAGCGCAACCTGGCCGAGTGGGACTGGGTCAAGTGGCTCCCGCACGCACAGAGCGGCCGCGAGGTCGACGCCGTGGGGCCGCGCCGCATGGTGGTCACCAACATCAACGACCTCGGCGCCCTGCTTCCGACCGAGGTCGGCGAGCGCGCCCGCTGGGGCACCGACGACCGGATCCCTTCGCCGCAGGTCGTGGTCATCGTCGACGGCGGCTCCGTCCCGCCGGGCAACCACGTGCTGCCGGACGACGGCATCCAGGGCGTCACGGTCATCGACCTGCCGACCCACTGGGACGAGCTGTTCGACTCCAGCCGGGTGCGGTTCCTGATCGACGACGAGGAGCCCGACGAGAACAACACGGTCTCCGGCTACCAGGTACGCGTACGCATGGACCCGGTCCGTCTGCGGGTGGACCAGATGAGCATGGCCGACGCCGAGGCCTACGCCCGCCGTCTGACCGCGCTCTACACGGTGTCTCCGGAGGGCTCCGACGCCGCTGCCGAGACCCCGCAGGACACCGAGATCGCGGCCCCGAAGGACTACATGGCGCTGCTCGGTCTGGGCGACGTACGCTCCTTCGACCCGGACGTCGCCTGGCGTCCCCGCGCCAACCGCGACCGGCTGCGCGTGCCGGTCGGCGTCGGCGAGGCCGGCCAGCAGATCTACATGGACATCAAGGAGTCGGCCCAGCAGGGAATGGGGCCGCACGGCCTCGTCATCGGCGCCACCGGTTCCGGTAAGTCGGAGTTCCTCCGCACCCTCGTCCTCGGTCTGGTGCTCACCCACCCGCCGGAGGTCCTCAACCTGGTGCTCGTCGACTTCAAGGGTGGTGCGACCTTCGCCGGGATGGCGGGCATGCCGCACGTCTCCGCGGTGATCACCAACCTCGAGGGCGAGCTCACGCTCGTCGACCGTATGCAGGACGCGCTCTCCGGTGAGATGACCCGCCGCCAGGAGCTCCTGCGCGAGGCCGGCAACTTCTCCTCGCTGAAGGACTACGAGAAGGCCCGTACGCAGGATCCCTCGATGGATCCGCTGCCATCGCTGTTCATCGTGGTCGACGAGTTCTCCGAGATGCTCTCGGCCAAGCCCGAGTTCATCGACCTGTTCGTCGCGATCGGTCGACTGGGCCGATCCCTCGGCATCCACCTGCTGCTCGCCTCGCAGCGTCTCGAGGAGGGCCGCCTGCGCGGTCTCGACTCCCACCTCTCCTACCGCGTCGGCCTGCGTACGTTCTCCGCGCAGGAGTCGCGGACCGTGCTCGGTGTGCCGGACGCCTACGAGCTACCGGCGGTCCCCGGTCTCGGTTACCTGAAGCCCGACCCGACCAACATGCAGCGGTTCCGGGCTGCGTACGTCTCGGGGCCGCCGGCCGCGGGGTCGCGGATCCGCCGCGACGAGGGCGGCAAGCTGCAGGGCATCTTCCCGTTCTCGATCGCCGAGGTGAAGCAGCTGGCGATGCCGGTCGAGGAGGAGGAGCGTCCGGCCACCCCGGTCGTCGGCGCGGACGGCGTCGAGAAGTCGATGCTCGACATCGCCGTCGACCGGATGACCGGCCACGGCACCCCGGCCCACCAGGTCTGGCTGCCGCCGCTCGACATCCCCGACACCCTCGACACGCTGATGCCCGACCTGACCACCTCGCCCGAGCTCGGTCTGCACTCGCCGGCCTGGAAGCGCCTCGGCGGACTGGTGGTGCCGCTCGGCATCGTCGACAAGCCGCGTGAGCAGCTGCGCGACACCCTCACGGTCGACCTGCGCGGGGCCGCCGGTCACGTCGCGGTCATCGGTGCCCCTCGCACCGGTAAGTCGACCACGCTCCGCACCATCGTCACCTCGATGTCGTTGACCATGACGCCGCAGGAGGTGCAGTTCTTCGTCCTCGACTTCGGTGGCGGCACGTTCGCACCGCTGGCCAAGCTCCCGCACGTCTCCGGTGTCGGCACCCGTTCCGAGCCCGATGTCGTACGCCGCGTCCTGGCCGAGATCTCCGGCATCATCGACCGCCGCGAGGCCTACTTCCGGGCGCAGGGCATCGACTCGATCGAGACCTACCGCACCCGCCGCGCTCGTGGCCAGGCCGACGACGGCTGGGGCGACGTCTTCCTCGTCATCGACGGGTGGGGCACGCTGCGCGCCGACTTCGACGACCTCGAGTACGCCATCCAGGAGATCGCTCCGCGTGGCCTGACCTTCGGTGTCCACATCGTCGCGTCGGCCGGTCGCTGGGCCGAGTTCCGCTCCTCGATGCGCGACGTCTTCGGCACCAAGCTCGAGCTCCGTCTGGGCGACCCGATGGACTCCGAGCTGGACCGCAAGCTCGCCGCCCTGGTGCCGACCGGTCGCCCGGGTCGAGGCATCGTGAAGGAGAAGCTCCACTTCCTCAGCGCCCTGCCCCGCATGGACGGCGACGGCTCGGCGGCGACGCTGGGCGACGGCGTCGACGACCTGATCTCCCGGATCTCCGCGGGCTGGCAGGGTCCTGCCGGCCCGAAGCTGCGGCTGCTGCCGGAGAGGATCACGATCGAACGGATCCGCGAGCAGGCCGGGGTCACCGACGAGAAGCCCGGTAAGCGACTGCTCCTGGGAATCAACGAGAAGGAGCTGGCTCCGGTCGGTCTCAACCCCGACACCGAGCCCCACCTGCTCGTCTTCGGCGACGGCCAGTCCGGCAAGTCGACGCTGCTCCGCAACATCGCCCGCGAGATCATGCGGACGCATTCGCCGAAGGAAGCCCAGATCGCGGTGGTCGACTACCGGCGCTCGATGCTCGGCGAGATCCCGGACGACTACCTGGTCAGCTACCTCACCTCGGCGACGCAGGCGACGCCGGCGCTGAGTGACCTGGCGGACTACCTGTCGAAGCGGATCCCCGGCCCCGACGTCACGCCCGAACAGCTGCGCAACCGGTCCTGGTGGACGGGTGCGGACCTGTTCCTGCTGGTCGACGACTACGACCTGGTCGCCACCCAGCAGGGCTCGCCGGTCGCTCCCCTGCAGCCGCTGATGGCCCAGGCGCGCGACGTCGGCCTGCACGTCATCATCGCCCGCCGCTCGGGTGGAGCCTCGCGGTCGCTCTACGAGTCCGTCATCCAGTCGATGCGCGATCTGGCCATGCCCGGCCTGCTGCTCTCCGGCAACCCGGACGAGGGTCCGCTCGTCGGCAACCTGAAGCCGGTCCCGACGCGACCGGGCCGAGGTCGTCTGGTCACTCGCGACCGGGGTATCGAGGTCGTCCAGCTGGCGTGGAGCGAGTCCTCGGTGTAGCTCGCCCCTCCGACCGAGACAGCGGCCCGCGACCTGATCCAGGTCGCGGGCCGCTGCAGTCGTGATCTAGAGAGTCCCGGTCCCGTTGTTGTTGGACGCCTTGCGCAACGGGGGGTGGGTCTCGAACTGGTCGGCGCCAGGCATCTCCCAGGTCTCGACGGTGAACCCGTCCTTGCCGGAGATCATGACCGACGCCTTGTTGAGATACTCGTAGTCCCCGTCACCGGCGCGCAGCGGGTTGACCAGGTCGTCGCGGCCGTCGCCGTTGACGTCGGCCGCTGCGGGGATCTGAGACCCGCTGAGGGCGTCGTCGTTCCTGACCGGGTCGTCGATGTCCCACGCCGGCTCGTGCACGAACTTCTTGCCCTCGGGGTCGTAGGAGTAGACGCGGAAGACCCACTTCTGGTCCGCGACCTCCTGGGTGATCATCTCGTCCTTCCCGTCACCGGTGACGTCGGCGAAGATCGGCGTCTCGGCGGACCGGTCGCCGTCGGGCCCGGGCAGGTCGAGCTCGGTCTTGGTGAGCTTCGAGCCCTGGCTCATCAGCAGGACCGCCGCGGCGGGGGAGGTTTCCCTGGCACCCATGACGATGTCGGCCCCCTTGTCGCCATCGAGGTCACCGACCTCGAAGTTGACGTCGAACGTGGTGCCCTTCCAGGGACCGGTGTACCAGTCGGCGCTCTTGGCCCAGGTGTTGTCGGCCTTGCTCAGCATGACCGTGACGTGGAACTTCAGGTCCTCGAGCTTTCCGAGCTCAGCGTCGTCCGCGGGCAGCTTGGTTCCGTTGCCGACGGAGATCATGCCGATGTCGTCGCGGCCGTCACCGTTGAAGTCGGCACAGAACATGGCCAGACGCTTGCCCGAAGCAGGCACCTGGATGGAGCCGTCCGGTTGGTTCTTGGAGTTCGACTCGACGTTGAACGTCGATCCGACGCCGGACAGCTGGACCACATCGACCCGCCCATCGGCGTCCAGGTCACCGAGCAGGTTGCCGAAACGGAGGCCCTCGGCGGTGCCGGTCTTGAACGCCTTGCCCGTCGAGGCGAACAGAGTCGCGGCGTTGGTGTCCCAGTTGTAGTTGATGTCGCCGAACGGCGCGCCGAGCACCAGGTCGCCCAACCGGTCTCCGGTGATGTCGCCGCGTACGGCCGGCTTGGGCTTCGCAGGAGTGTTCTCCGTGGTCGTGAGCGTGATCCCGAGCGCGGCACCACCGGCGACGAGGACCGCCGCGGCCGCCCCGGCAGCAACCCACCACTTGGTCTTGGCGCGTTTGAGGGTGACCGTGGCGCCGGAGGCGAACCCCATCTGGCGCCCCGCCATGGCCGCGAACCGGTCCCGGACGCGAACCGCGTCGCTGGACCGTTCGGCCGGATCCTTCGTGAGCAGGCCGCCCTGGCCGGAAAGCAGGTCGTTGGCCTGAAGCGTGAAGTCGTCCCTTCCGGGCAACGTGGGGATCGGCTGGGAGCTGTGGGCCATCGCCGTCTCGACGTCGTTCGCCCCGGTGAAGGGCACCTCGCCGGTGACCAGCTCGTAGAACAGGCAGCCCAGCGAGTAGAGATCGGTCGCCGGGCTGGCCGGTGCACCCATCGCGCGTTCGGGCGCGAGATAGTCCCAGGCGCCGGAATGGATGCCAGGCCGGGCCGTCGCGGAGTCGTCGGCGCGCGCGGCCGCGAAGTCCGAGAGATAGGCGTACGGCGGGTTGTTGCCGTCACGCAGCAGGATGTTCGACGGCTTCACGTCGCCGTGCACGACCCCGACCTCGGGCGAGTGGATCGCCGCCAGGCCATCGGCGATCTGGGCGCAGATGTCGGCGGCCATGGGGCCAGGGAGCCGACCACGAGCCTTCAGCAGTGAGCCGAGATCGCCGCCGTCGGCATACTGCGAGACCAGGTACGGAGCACCGTCGCCGGTCCGGCCGTTGGTGTAGACACCCATGATGTGGGGCGAGTCGAGCTTGGCCATCAACGTGGCCTGCTTGTCGAACCGGGACACGAACTCGGGGTCACGGGCGCTCCGCCCGAGGAGCACCTTGATGGCGACGGCTCGGTTGAGCCGGGTGTCGGTCGCCCGGTAGACGACCGCGCTGTCGTTGGACGCCACCTGCTGCTCGAGCCGGTAGGGCCCGATCATCCCGGGGGTGTCCTGCTGCGCGGGCGGTGGAGGCGGCGCGGGCTGTGACGGCACCTGCGTCGGCGCCAGTGTCGGCGCCTGCGTCGGTGCCGGAGGCGCCGGAGGGCCCGGGGGTGGCGGGGGTGGCGTCCGGGCCGGCGGGGGTGGGGGCGGCGGAGGCGGCGTACTCGTCGGCCCGCTGGGTCGAGCGATCCGCGGCCGGATCGTGGTCTTGTCGGGATCGTCGACGGGCGGGCGCTCGAAGGAAGGCTGGGGCCCGCGAGGGTTGTTGTCAGGGATTCCTGTGGAATCGCTCATCCGAGAGTTCCTCCCATGAGGTTGTAGCGGCGCACGTCTTCCGGCGAGTTCTTCCACGTCGCCAGCTCGTGGCCCGGGAACGTGCCCTCCTTCGAGGCCAACGCCACATAGAACGTGTAGGGGCTGTCGCTGGTGTCCTGGGAGGCCGCAACGACGTCGGACCGCCCGTCCCCGTTCACATCGGCGAGTGTCACGGGATACCTGCTGACGGTCTTGAGGGTGTTGCGTGGTTTAGGGAGCTTTCCGCGCGTGGCGATCGAGAACTCGGCCACGTCATCGCTGAAGGTCCCGACCGTGATCGTCTGGCCCTCGCCTCGGCCGGACTCCCCGACGACGATCTCGTCCAGGCCGTCGCCGTCGACGTCACCAGCGAGGAACGAGCTGATTCCCTGGTGCTTGAAGGGGAACGACTTGGCCGCGGCAACGGTGGCTCCATCCCCCTGGTAGAGGTCCAGCTCCGACGTTCCCGTCGTGAGCGTCTTGTTCTCAGGTTCACCCGGAACTCGCTTCAGCACCACGAGGTCGGCCTTCTCGTCGCCGGTGAACTCACCCACCACGACCTGCTCCCTGTCCTCAGCCGGATAGGCCGCGAACTGCGTCGGCTCCGCGAACCCTGATCCCGTGCCGCGATAGACCCAGATGGCGCCGTCGCCGACCGTTCTACCTTGCCTGTCGAGGTCAGGGTCCGGGTTGCCGAAGGTCGTCGCCATGAACAGATCGGCTACGCCATCACCATCGAAGTCGTCGGTGCCCAGGTCGTAGTAGAACGTCGACCCAGCCATCTCCTTGCCCTGCTCGACGACCCCCGCGGGAGCCTTGAGGGATCCCTCCAGATCACCGTGGAAGTTGAAGCCCTTCTCGCTCCGTACGAAGGTGATGAACGAGTTCTTCCCGTCGCCGGTGAAGTCGGCGCAGAGCGGGAACACCTCGCTCCCGTCGTTGTCCTCCGGAAGCGCGGGGTCGTCGTACGTGACGGCCTTCGACGGGGTCAGCGTGCGGCCGTCCGACTTCCAGGTGACCACGTCGACACCCTTGCCGTCGGGGTTCTGGACATTGGTGACCACGTCCCCGAACTTGTCGCCGTTCACGTCCGCGTACGCAGCGCCCTTGACGGTCGGCACGATGGGCTCGGGCCCGTGCTCGACCCAGGGCTGGGTGATCGCGAGAGCACCACCGACCCCGAGGGCGGCCACCCCGACCATCGCCGCACCGACCCGCAGCGGGGTGATCCTGGACGGCCGCGCGGCCTCCTCGATCAGGATGGCCTCGCTCTCGGACGGCGCCCGGAGGGCCGCGACCGGGATCGGCGCAGGGTTGGGGTCGGTCATCGACGGCGCGGGCACGAGCTGACCGGGCGCGGTGATCTCGCGCAGCTTCAGCAGGTCGTCCTTGAAGACCGCCGCGCTCTGGTAGCGGCTCCGGCGGTCCTTCGCCATCGAGAGCTGCAGGATCCGGTTGGCTTCCCTGGTCCACTCGTCGGTGCCGACGAACTGCGGGATCGGTGCGTTCTGGTGGGCCATCGCCACCTGCACGGCCGCACCCGAGTAGGGGATCTTGCCGGTCAGCGTGAACCACAGCATGCAGCCGGCCGCGTAGATGTCTCGCGACGGCTCCGGCGAGATCGGCCGGCCCTGCGCGTCCCGCTCGTCGCGGATGTACTCGGGCGCCAGGTAGTTCCAGGTGCCGGTGATCCCGCCGGCAGGCGAGTCGGAGGACGAGGTCGCGATCCCGAAGTCGCACAGGTACGCGAACGGGTCGAGCGGGCTCGCGGGGTTGCGTACGAGCACGTTCGACGGCTTGACGTCCTGGTGGATGATCCCCGCCTGGTGGGCGTCGTGAAGCGCCCCCGCCACCTGGGCGTTCACCAGGCACGCCAGGTGCGGCGCCAACGGCCCGTTGCCGCGTACGAGTCCGGTCACATCACCGCCCTTGATGAACTGGGTGACGATGAACGGGCTGCCGTGCTGCTCGCCGATGTCGTAGATCGCGATGATGTGGGGCGACCTGATCTGCGCCAGGGTCTGCCCCTCGCGGATGAACATGTCGATGAACTGTCGGTCGGCGAGGTGGGCATGCACCATCTTCAGGGCGACCTGCCGTTCGAGCTTGGTGTCGAAGGCGTCATAGACCACGCCCATTCCACCCTCACCAAGAATGCGATCCAGGCGGTAGTGGCCGAACACTGCCCCGGGATGAAGCGTCGTCATGCCCGCACCCTATTCAAGGGTGGCGGAAACCAACCACTCCAATGCGCTAAAAGTCGCCTACTTCTTGGTCGGCGACCATTCCACGATGGTCGAGACCAGCGGCGCGACCTGTCCGGAGCGCGGACGTACGCTGTCGACCTTCTTGTCGATCACCGTCACGGTCGGGTTCATCACGATCGGCACGACGATCGAATCCCGGACCAGCGTCTTCTCGATCTGGACGCGTACGTCGCGAGCCTCGTAGGGATCCGCGGTGCGGGCCAGCTCGCTGATGAGGCGGTCGCGCTCGCGGTCGCCGCCGCCGGTCGCGTTCTGGCTGCCCTTGCTACCCCACTGCGCCGAGATCTCCTCCGGCGTCTGCGGAACCGGGATCCGGACGAGCGCAGCGTCCCACTTGTTGCCGGAGATCACCTTGTCGGCCGAAGGCACCCCACAGTCGGTGGTGCCCCAGCCCTCGTCGTCCACGACGTTCGAGATGGTGTCGTAGGCACCTGAGGCGAACGCGCTCGACTTGTCGTAGGAGATGCACACCTTGGCGCCGCGCGGGGCCGCCGCGTCCTCGGAGGCCTTGAACTTCGTGGAGAACCCGGAGTCCTCGGTCGCGATCTGGTAGCCCTCGCCACCCGGCGGGAACAGCACGACGTCGGTGGCTTCGTACGCCTCTGCCCACTCGCCGGCGCCGCCCTCGGCGATGTCGCCTCGGGGCACTGCCCGCAGGTACGCCGTGCGCGTGTCCTTGCGCTTGAACAGGCCCCGGTCGCTGCGGAGGATCAGCGCCCACATGGTGCCGTCGTTGGCGTTCTCGACGGCGTAGTCGCGGCGCTCGAGGTCACGCACCTGCTTCCGGTTGGCCTTGGTCGGGGTGACCTGGACGACGTCGACCTTCTCCCCCAGGCTGTCCAGGCCGTCGGAGCCGGCCGGGGTGAGGCGTACCTGCTCGTAGGTCGGCCTGGCCTCACCTGCGTATTCCGGGTTGGCCTCCAGGTCGACCTCCTGACCACCCTCGCCGGCCGAGATCTTCGAGATCCGGTAGGGACCGCTGGAGAGCAGCGCCTCCTCGGACGCCTTGCCGTTCTCGGCGACCGTGAAGGACGAGGTCCACGCCTCCGCGATCTTGGTGAGCTTGGCAGTGTCGGACTCCTCGATAGCGGTCTCGACGACCTCCTTGGCCTCGATCGGGTCCTCGATCTTCAGGGCCTTCTGCCCGACGACGTGCGCCGGCACGGCCACGTCCAGGGCCGTACGCCAGTCGACCACAGGCACCACCAGCGGGACCTCGATGGCGCGGGCGCCCTCGTCGACCTCGGGGATGTAGGCGCTCTTGGTCAGACCGGTCGGCACCGCGCCGAAGTCGACCGTGCCGTCCGGGCTCCCCTCCTTCGGGGTGCGGAAGTAGCCCGAGGTCGCGGCCCAGGCGAGCATGAGGTCGGCGGTGTCGATCGGCACCCCGTCGGACCAGGTCGGCTCGGCCAGGTCGTAGCGCACCCGGGCCTGCTTGTCGCCCTCCATGGTGACCTTGCCGAAGGTCTCGTCCATCTCGACGGTGTCGTCGACCAGGGTGCCGAAGGCTCCGCGGGTCAGCGAGGCGATGTCGAGGTTTCCGTCGGTCACGCTCGCCGCGCTCGCTGGATTGGTGCTCGTCAAGGACTCCGTCCACGCGACGGCGACCTCAGAACCCTCCTCGACCGAGGCGGGGAGGTCACCCGAACAGGCGGTGGCGACAAGCGCCAGGCTGGCAACGGAAACGAGTCCCGCTCGACGACGTGCCCCAGGATGCACTTCAAGTCCCCTCTCCGAGACAACGGACGCCCAGATCCTAACGAGCCTGAGCGGAGACCTGCCATCGACATGGCAGGTCTCCGCTCCCACGGCGTCATCAACTCACGAGGCGGGGATCTCGACCTGCTCCGTGAACTCGGCGATGGTCTTGTCCGAGCCGATCACCTTCGCGCCGTCGCGCTCGTACTCGATGAGGTACGTGTCAGCCTTCTCCTCGACCTGGAAGGCGATCCAGCCGGTGTGCTCGCCACCGTCGCGACGCTGCACGTCCTCGAGCGGCGTGCGCTTCGCAGCTGTCAGCTCCTCGGCCATCAGGCGGGTGTCGGCGCTCTCGAAGTCGGCGCCCTTGTCCCAAGAGATCTCGAAGTTCCCGTCCGAGATGCGACCGCCGTACTCCGTGCCGGGCTTGATCTTCACCTGGAGCAGCACGACCTCGCCGCCCTCGGCGATCAGGTCGGCCTCCTCCGTGGACGGGAAGTCGCGGACCGCGGAGATGACCTCGATCGTGTCGCCCATGTCGGGGTCCTTGAGCGTCTTCCCGATCTTGACCTCCTTCTCCTCACCCGCTGGTGCTGCGGACGGAGACTCGGAAGCCGGCGCGCTGGACTCGACCTCGGCCGCCGTGTCTGCGTCAGAGTCGGCCGCCTCGGAGCCGCACCCGGTCAATGCGAGCGCGAGGCCGAGGCTGAGGCCGGCGGCGGCCGATCGACAGGTCCGGACGGTGGTGCGAGTGCGCATGAAGAAGCCTTTCAACAGTGAATGTTCCCGAGATCGAGAGGTACGCGTCACCCTGGCAACCGGAGCCCCTTCCGGTCGGTCTTTACTTCGGCGTGTCGCGTGGTGACCTTCGTGACACCACGCTCTACTCCCCGTTCTCGGCCAACCACTCCGGGTTGATCGCCAGTGCGGTGACCTGGACGTCCTTGGTCGGGAAGTCGACGTCCTCCAGGTCCACGTCGAGCGCCACGGAGGTCTTCCAGGACGCCAGATCAGTACGCAGCAGGCTCAGCTCGGTCAGTTCCGTCCAGACGCGATCGCTGCGCCGGGACCTCGACCACTTGCGCTCGTGGAGCTCGCTGTCATCGGCGACCGTGTAGACCGCGCTCGACGCGTACGTCAGCACCTCGGCGTCCATCCCGACGTAACCCTCCAGGTAACCGACCTCACGCGCCTGAATCGGCGCCGTCCCGGTCGTCGGCAACGGCGCGCTCCACATCCTGTGGTCGACGACCCAGAAGAGCTGACCGTCGGAGACCGTCATTCGATCCGGTCCGCCGATACGCGATGAGTTGTCGTCTGCCGGATAGACGATCTCGTGGTCGACAGCGACGTTCGTCGCAGGGGTTGCCTTCGCGGTGTTCCAGACGCGCACGAAGTGCTGGTCATCGTCGTTCTCCCACCCCTCGTAGACGATGCCGTCGACACAGGGCGACGTGGTGCCAGGGAAGGCCGAGGGCTCCACGGTGCTCAGGATGTCCGCCCCGTCGTGCGGATAGGCGGACGTCAACGCGGCACGGTCCCACTGGCTCTCCGGGATGGACTCGGTGTCGTCCTCGAAGGCCTTGGTGTCGGTGCCTCGTCCCGAGGAGAAGACACGTTCGCCGCACACGGCGGCAGTAGACGTCTGACCGTACGGCGAAACCCGCGTCGTCGCCTTGCCGCTCTCTCCGTCGATGTACGTCACGAACGGATCCTTGGACCCGTCCTCGGGGCTGAACCCGACCAACGTCCCCGCCCCGACCGGCACTCGGTACCACTCATGCTGCGTCTCGTGCTCGTTCCCACCGCTCGTCCGCTCGTTCGCGGTCAACCCGGTCTCATCGATCACGTAGTCGTGGCTCCGGTCGGACGTGGTGATCCCGTTCTCCGTCCAGGAGATCGCGGCGCCCTCGACCTCTTCGAGCTCGATCGCACGCGTCTTTCCCTCCTGGGAGACCAGCACGAGGTAGCTGGAGTCCTCGCCGCCTTCCTTCACCCGCAGCGCCAAGACCGCGTCTCCGGTCGCGAAGTCCTTCGGCGGTGGGCCCACCGGACCACACCCGGAAAGCAGGGCCGCCGAAGCCACCGCCATCGCCGTCACACGTCGAGTCAACGCACACATCCCGTCGTCAGTAGATGAGTCAGAAGGCGCCACAGCGGAGGCCCCCGAGATTCCGAGCGGGGATACGGTACGCGCACAGCCACCGCCGCACCCCACCGCCCCGGCCGAGGCTCGGCCTACCGATCAAGAACGGACGTCTCGCAGATGAAGGATCTCCTCGGAGCACTCGCCGTGGCACTGATCGGCGCCGTGATCTGTGCCTCGGGCTATCTGAACTTCCGTGGCGCCATGAAGCGAGCGCGGGACAGTCGCCGCTGGTCTCGAACCAGTGCCCACGTCACCAAGGCGTGGAAGCAGACTGTCAGCGGCGCAGCAGGCGACATGATGCACCACGTCAACTACACCTTCACCGCGCCCGAGACCGGCGGCAGCTACTACGGCCACAGCGAGCACGGCCCCCAGGGCGTCGAGACCGGAGACGACATCGAGGTGATGTACGACCCCAAGGCTCCCTATAACAACGAACTACCCATGGCCCGTTTCGCGCTGTCGTTCTTCCCGCTCGCGTTCGGATTCCTTGCGGTCTTCGGAGCGGTCCTCTCAATCAGCTGCCTCGCCGCGGCGACCGTGATCATCGCCGACCTGATCGGTTAACGCACCTGGTTGTCGTTCTCATCGAACTCGCGCCAGCCGACGTGGCGGTACTCGAGCACCCGACGCCACTCCCGCTGATCGAGCCCGTCGAGCTCGGACCAGTAACCCAGTGGCATCTCCCGAAGTCGGATCCGGTCACCTTCATCGACATCGACAAGCCGGCGATGGATCAGAACATCGAGAAGGCGGTCTCGTGCGACGCTGGCCCGGTGTCGCTTGTCCGAGCTTCGCGGTCCACGCCGCGGTGGCTTCCGGCTCTTTGCCCGACCTTCAGGCCTGGATGTCAGCTCCAGGACCAGATTGGCCAGCCCCAAGATCGCCGCGCCAAGCACGAGGACGGACAGCCACGGCATCACCGGGAGGTCCAAGACCAGCAGCAAGACGTACGTCGCCAACGACGCGACCGCGGTGGCCGCGGCAAGCGCAACGCCGCCCACGCTGCGTCGTCGTGTCTGCCACCAGACGGACAGCGCGGTGCCGACTACGAGGATGGCAGCGGCGAAGGCGATCCGAGCCAGCCACAACAGCCCCTCCGCACCCGTCTCCTGACGGCTGGCCAGCGCAACCAGCACCAATCCCAGGACGGACGCACCGAGCAGCGGAAGGGCGGCGAGCGCGAGCAGCCCCATGGCCATAGCACCGACGGCGTTCAACAGGAACCGGCCCGGCAGCGGTGGGTAGCTCCGCGCCAACACCGCGGCCTCGGCCTCGGCCCAGCTGAACGGCTGCGAGAAGCGGGCCGTACGCGCCCACCCATCGACCGCCTGACGAGCCCACTCCTCGCGGGCTTCGTCGGTCTTGCGGGCCCACGCCGTCAACGCCTTAGGCGCAGCCATCAGCAGTCCATCCCGAGATCGATCAACTCTGCAGTCAAGCCCGCGGCGGCGACCAGCGAAGGGTCGAGGCACATACGTCGAACGCCGTCTTCCAGCCCACGAACAACGGGTCTGTCGCCGCCATCTCGACAGGACGCGCGACCGAAGCCGTCAACTGCAGGCCGCGGCGGTGATTGGAGCCCGGGATCGGTGTCACGTACACCATCGAGGTCATGACGATCGAGCCGCCTTGGAGCTCCTTCGTCGACTCCCGTTCGAAGCGGATGAACCGCTTGTCGCCGAAGAGCGGCTTGGCGTCGTACGTCTGGATCGCGTGTGTCACATAGCCATCGAGGCTCTCGCCGTTGGGCGCGCGCCGGATGGTCGCGAACATGGAGCCCGGGATGTAGACGTCGCCGGTCGGCGCCCCGGTGGGCGCGAAGTAGGCGATCACGTTCTGCTGCTTCATGAGCGAGAACGCCTGATCCATCTGCATCCGAAGGTGCGCGTGCAGATCGGGCCGATTGGCCTCCATGCAGCGCCGCTTCATCTCGGCGTCGATCGCTTCCCGGTCAGAGGCGTCCGGGACGTGACGCTCCCAACCGTCGAGAAGCTTCAGGTGAAACTCCGGGTCCTTGCTGGCACCCAGCATCTCCCGCAACGAGCCTGCGCCGATTCCTGACACGTCAAGCCTTTCCGTCAGCACTCGCAGTCAGCGGACTGCTGTTCAGTGCATCGAATTCTTCGTAGGACACGATCGAACGGGAGCGAAGCGTGGTCAGCGCCTGATGCCTCAAGGCGAGAAGCACCTCCATCTCGTCCGAGGTCAGTGCGTTGACGTCGACCGCGGGTGGCTTCTCCTTCGAGTAGAGCCGGAACTCCGCGACGATCACCGAGATCCCGAACGCCAGGAGCAACAACGGCGCCATCACGAGGGGGAACCGCGGATATGCATCCGGGTCGCTCATGAGGATCAGGACCAGGAGGACGACGGTCGAGACCAGTACGAAGACCGAGAACCCGAACAGGGACCGATCCCACTGCCGATGAGTCGACCGGACCCACGGCACGAAGTGGTAGAGCAGAGCAAGGAATCCGAGCGCGCATCCGATGTAGACGCACGGAACCTCGAAACCCGGCGAGAAGTCCTCGGAGAGCTTCCTCGCACCTCCGCCACTGGCAAAGATCGCCACGGCGAACAGCGGTCCGGCCAGACCGATGAGCGCGACCCAGTACATCAACTTGGCAGCAAGGTTCGCCGCACCCGAGCGGCGACGCTTCCTCTCGGCTGACTCCAGCTCGATCTGCGCGTAGTCCAGAACGACTCGATTCAGCTCGTTGATGTCGAAGCGATCGAAGTTGCTGTGCACCGTTGCCCAGTTTCCTGGATCGATCGCTGCCGCCTTAGGCATTGGAAACGTGCTCCCATTCGTCAACGTGGTTTCGTGTGAGACCCGGAACCGGGCTGGCCTCGAAGGGTCGGCCGTCCGGGTCGAGGAGAGAAAGGCTCGAGAGAATGATCGGCATCTGAGTGATCGTGAGCTGGAACGCCAACGGCAGACCGGACTCCACGATCAGTCCCACACCACCGGCGTCGCCGCTGAAGGCATAGACCGCGGTGGAGAGGTGTAGATCATGTCCGTCGATGCTCTCGTCCCGCGATGCGACGCACTTGATGCCGGGGCCGATCGCCGCACCGATGCACTCATCGACGTCGAAACCCGACTTCTCCCAGGCCTTGACGTCGAGGTCACCAGCCTCGGCAAGGACCACTCTGACGCGGCTGACGATCGGGACCGTCATCGGCCAGTGAAGCATGGTGACCAGCCTGCCCGGCTCACCGAGGCTGGCCAGGGAATCCGTCAGGATGCGGCGTACGTCCTCGTCCGACCGCCGGCTCGCGTTGTTGCCGAACCACTCGCGGACGCGGGCACACTCGGTCGACACCCACGCGTCGGCGCCCTCTCCCAGTTCACTGGGAACCAGCGTCCATTCACGTTGTGGATGGATTCCTTCAGCTCGCCACGTTCCGACCACGGTCGTCCTCCGATTTGATTACAAGCTCCGAGCAGCACACGTCAGTATGGACGATCGATCGCTCAGGCGAAGATGTCGACGGCCGAGTCCGGCAGGCCCTGGATCGTGTTCACAGTGCTGTAGAAGGAGTTGGTCTGCTTCGCCAACGCCCCCTGGATGTCGAGGCCAGCGGCCCACATCCTGCTGTACGAGCTGATACGCGTGAAGTCACCGACGTCGAGACCGGCGTGAAGGCTGGTCATGATGTCCGGGAACGCCTTGAACTTGACGGCGTCACCAACGCCGCCTGCGGCCTTGTACGCAGTTGAGAACTTGGCGAACTTGGACGCGTCGCCCAAGGCAGTGAGCGCATCGGCCATCTTTCCGAACTTGCCGAACGGTACGACGTCGAGAACCGCCAACACGAGGTCGATGCCCGAGCACTTTCCGGCACAGAACTGGATGGTCTTCGCGAGGAGAACCAGCGCCGATACCGCCATCGCGATGGCCGCAAGTGGTCCGGCGATGAACAGGGCCGCCACGAAGAGCACCAGCGCAACGATCTCGAGGACGGCGATGATGTCATCGAGGACCTCCCAGAAGCCGTCCTCGATCTTGCCCGACATCTCGTTACCGATACCGCTGACGGCAGCGTCGTACGCGTCCTCCCAGGAGTCGTAGTAGCCGTCCCAGGTCTCGGCGGCGTTCTCCCAGTCCTTGCGGGCCTGGTCCTTCGCCTCCTCGGCGTCTTCCTCCTGCTGCGCCTCCGGGCTGCCCTCCTTCGGACCCGCGCCCGGAAGGTGGTTCGGCGCACCCTCCATGCTGTCGAACTTGGCCCACAGGTCCTGGCAGGTGTCGACCTGCGACCTGATCAGCGGCTGCCACTGCTGAAGCTCTTCACCGTACTTCGCGATGATCGGGCCCACCGGCGTGTACAGCGCGCTGGCCTCTTCGAGCGTCTTGTAGGAGTCGCCGATCTTGTCCTGAAGCTTTTCGATGGCCTTGCCGTCCATCTCGCCGTTGGCGAGATCATGCTCGGAGATCTTCTTCAGCTCTTCGTAACAGGACTTCATCATCTCGCCCAGACGCTCGATGGCGTCGCCGCGCTCGATGATGCCCGAGGGGTTGCCCTCGACGGTCTTGATCTCTCTGCCCTTAGGGGATGAATCCATGGCTCATGTGCTCCTTCGTCGAGCCCGTCAGGTGTCCTGAATCGTCCGTTGCACACGGGCGCCGCGTCGCGGGCCGGGTGGACGTCCTACTTGGTCTGGAACTGAAGAGCGGTCTCGCTGTCCCAGTTCTCGAAACCGTCGACTACGCCTTTGACGTGCTCGTGGAGCTCCTTCAGGCTGTCCTTGAGTTCGTCGCGCTTGTCATCCCAGCGCTCCTCGAAGTCCTGCGCCTTGTCTCGGAGGTCGCCGCGGCCGTACGGGTTGCCGATGTCCGCCTCGAGCGCTTCCGACTGGCTCGTCGCATTCTCGAACTCGCTCACGATCGAGTCCAACTGCGTCGCGATTCTCGAGAGTGTCTCGATCTTGATCTTGACGTCCGCCACCGCGCTCCCCTTCGATCTTCGTCAATCTGCCCGGTCAAAAGTTGCCGAAATGTCGCTTCGGGCGGGGCGATCGCTCTCGCGTCGCCCCGCCCAACCAAGCGAGTGGATCAGCCGCCGGCGAGCTGGCTGTCCAGGTCCTGGATCGCCGTGGCCATGTCACGCAGAGCCTGAGCCATGTCCTCGACACCAGCAATGGCGTCCTTCAGACCCGTGGTCATCTCCGTGTAGCCGTCCTGGAACTTACCGGACGCCTTCTCCGTCTTGAACCCGTCCTGAACGAGCTCGTCGACGTAACCCTGGCACTCGTCCAGAGCGGACTCGATCGTGTCCTTGCCCTGGTCGAGCTTGTCGGCGGTGCCGGTCATCTCGTCGTATGTTGCCCCGAAGTCACTCATCGATCATTGCCTTTCCCGCGATTTCATTGCAGGACGCCCCCTCGGGACGCCGGTCGTCACGGTATTGCACGCGACGCGGAGTAGTGAAGCGCAAATCGCGAATCGTTGTCACCTTCATACATAAGCGCCGCTCCTCCTTGACGCCACCGCCAAGGTTGCTTTGACAACTGCAACTCACGATCCCGGGGAAATGCCCGTACGGCCCAGCCGCAACAGGCGCAGATGGCCCAACTGACCCCGCTCCGTCCGCTTCACCCATCAGCCAACCAACCATTACCGGGAGTTCGACCAATTGTCTCGGATCAGGCTCGGCGACAAGGCCGCCGCCGAACGGCCCGCACCACCGAGCGGGTGACCACAAGGCAGATCCGGGCCCAGCAATCGCCCTCGGCCCTGGGACGCACGGTCATGCGGAAGCTCGTACGCTCAAGTGGGACAATCATTGGACTGACGGACACCAGACGAAGGAGAAAACGGTGCAGGAGACCGAACGCCAGATCATCATGTTGGCCATAGCCATCGCGGCGTTCGCAATCGCATGTCTTCCCGCGATCCTCTACCTTCGCGAACGACACACGCTTGAGACGTGGGATCGAGGCACTGCCCGGATTCAACTCACCTTCGTCGAAAAGCAACAAACAACCAGCGGCGCGATGACGGATTCCAGGAGCGCCAGGTATGTGTTCCGCACCCCGGACGGCCAAGTCTACGAGGGCGTCGGCAAGGTCAACGGCCTACCCATGGTCGGCGAAGAGGTTGGGGTCAGATACCACCCGAGGAACCCGGAGAAGAGCAGTATCTACACCATCCCTAAGACTACGTGGTACGTACTCGGCGTCCCTTGGACCGTCGCCTTCCTCGCCTTCGCTGGCTTACTTCTGTCCGACGCACTCTGGAGCACGATGTCGAACTGACGTTCAAGTCTGCTGGTTCGAATGGGCATGCGCCGCGTCCCACTCTTCATTCATGAGCCACAACACAATCGTCACTCAACTTCCTTTCGCGCCGAAAAGAGCATAAACGCCAAGGGAATTCCGACGGCGCCGGCAACGGTAAACCACACCATTCCAACGTAGTTGAACACGCTATCGGCGTTGCCGCCGGCGATGTCGACAATCCACCATAGCCCGCGGATCAGCGCAAGGACGGCGAACGCCAACAGAAGCAAGATCCGAAAACCAGCGCTACGTTCCGCAATAACCGTCTTCTCGCCGTGCGCAAGGCGGTATGTCGTCACGCCAAGGTAAATTGCGAAAATGCCGAGAGCAACGCTTCCCAAGAGGGACACAGGCCCCGACACTTCATAGTCGGATGCAGAGGGTACGATCAATGCGGTTAGCGACTGGAATGCAAGGAGAATAACGATTCCGAAAGCTACACACCAATGGAAAAAGAACCGCCCCAGTTTGAATGTTGCGCCCTGAGGTCCAATTTGACTCGACACGTTACCTTCCATCAGTTCGGCTTTACCCAGCGTACGCTAGCTACAATTAGATCGAGCAAGTCCTTCTGCGCGCGCAAGCGCTCCGAGCCTTTTGGCAGGCCGGCCGGTCGCACAAGCGAGGCCACAAGCTCAAGCGCCTTCAACCGCCGCGATCCCGGTACCGGCGTCAGGTAGGTAATCGAGTGATTGACGAAACGTCCCTCACCCAACCTAACCTCAACCGCGTCCTCATAGCGCAGCGTACGCGGATCGTCCAGTAGCGGTTGCGCCCCACGCTCGCGGATCAGCGACCGAACAAGACCATCCAACGGTTGCCCGTCTTCGGAGCGTCGATAACGAGCAATGATCGAGGCAGCCATCCTGGGCGATTCTGCCGGCGCGTCGATGGGCGCAAAGAACGCGAACGCCCCTGAGTTGCGCATCTTGTCGAACGAATCGCGCAGAGCGGGACCTAGAACCGCGTATGTCTGCGGCTGATGCGCCTGCATCAAGTTGCGTTTCATGGACGCTTCAAAGTCGCGGAATGTTTCATCCGATACGTCGCGCCTCGACCATCCCACAGGGAGCTCAACGAGGAACTCTGGCTGCGGATCCATGTTGAGCATCGACCGCAAGTCGAGCTTATCGGGCATCCTCCACCAACTCCCAAGGCTTCTCATTGAGCACATTCGCGGGCGTACGCCCGACGAACTTCCCGCCGTCCGGCCGGAACACTCGAAACGCGTTCTTGAGGACATCCAGTCCTGGCATGGCTCCTGCAATCAGGGCAGGAAAGCTCTGCTCGAGGCTGAATACCATCGCGGCATCATCATCAGCAAAGATCAGGTCCACCGAATGGAGGGTAACCTCCCCGCCGGCATCCTCGACCACATGCTTGGTAGAGAACTGGATCCCCGTCCCGAGTTCCTTGGATTCGACGACGTGAATGGCCGCTCCAGCGACTTCGGTGAAATCAGGGACGGAACCGCCGTCGACCAGACAGACGCGACATGTCAGGACGGCGGGACCTGGCAGAGGCCACACTTGGAAAGTTGCAACAGAGGGCAGCGCGGGCTCGTCCTGAACCCCGTACTCAAGGATCCCGCGCAGCATTTCCTCAGGCGTGGCCGACCCGTCCCAACGCGGAACACCGACGAGCCCGTTGACCTGCACCATGGCAGACTCAACCCAAGCATCTGCTTCAGCGCTAGTCATTCGGCTCGGAATGTGGAACCACCCAGGCTCCCGAAAGTCTTCGACGACCTGAACTCCCCAGCGATCAAGGTCACTCATGTGTCACTCGCATATCTAGAAGACCAACCCAGCTGTGTCCGGAACACTCACGCTCGGGAAACCCAGGTTCCCAGACCAGCCGTTGATGCTCAAGAGGTTACCGATGCCATTGCCGCCCGCAACGTACGAGCTCATTGATGTCACGATGTTGGTTTGGCTCAGCGTCATTGGACCCATGCCGATCGACTTGGCGAGCAAACCGTCCGCAACACCAGCTACCCCGCCCGTCGACCCCGTGGCCAAAAACTTCCCCACGGTGCTCAGGCCGCCGGCCTTCCACGCGCCGATCAAACTGTCGTCGGACATCTTCAGCAGACCGGTAAAGGACGGCACGGCGTTCTTGAACATCGCGACGCCCAGCTTTTCTCCTGTCAACGACATCCTTCCTAGCGACCCAGCAACGTTGCCTGCCTTGGTGACCGGAATGATACTTAACGCCGTTATCGCGACATCTAGCCAGTCCGCCTCACCGTTGGCCACCTGCCCAACTGTGACAGCCGTAGCGAGCACACCGAGCCCGACCCCCAGCCAGACGAGCGCACCAATGCCCGTGCACAAGGCAGCGATGGCGACGATGGTACCGACGACCTTGAGGACATCTGCCCAGTCCGACCAGGCACTGTCTTCGATGCTCCCTGCGGTCTTGTCCTCGATGCCGTTTGCCGCGGTCTCGAAGGCGTCTTCCCAAGTATCGTAATGGGCGTCGAACTCCGTGGCCTTGTCGATGAAGTCCTGATAAGCCTGAGCCTTCGCCTGATTCTCGGCAGCCTCTTCCTTATCGGTGCCCCCGATGCCCAGCAGACCACCCTCTTCTTCGGTCTGACTGTCCTCTTTATCGCCAGGCAACGAGAAGTAGTGGTCGTACCGGTCCTGCGCATCATTGACGGCTGTCTCGATCTTACCCTGGATGTCTTCGAGGGCATCGCCATAAGCCTTGATCACTGGCCCGACCGGCTTGTACAATTCTCCGGCCTGCTTGAGAGTCTCATGAGAATCGCCGATCGATTCACGAAGGGCATTGATCGCCTTACCCTTCATCGAGTCTCCCCCGAGGGCGTTGTCGGCGATGTTCTGCAGCACCAAGGCACTGCTGAGCATCATCTCGCCAAGTTCCTCGATCTTCTTCCCACGCTTGCTGATTGCACCGGGCTCACCATCGACCTTCTCGATGAAGCGTCCCTTGGGCGAACTTTCCATATAAGCCATTGAAGTCTCCTAGCCAGTCGTCCCGGTTAGCGCCCGGCCGGGGCCTTGGCGGCCTTCACCTCTGGCGCGGACAACTGGATCGCGGTGTCGCTGTCCCACTTTTCAACGTTCTCGATGACACCCTTGACGTGTTCCAAAACTTCGTCGAGGCTCTCTTTCAGCTCATCGCGCTTGTGGTTCCAGCGGTCCTCAAAGTCCTCCGCAGCCTCGCGCAACTCCGATCGCCCGTATGGATCACCAATGGCGTCCTCGAGGTCATCCGCGTTGTCCTCCGCATCCTCGAACTCCGAGGTGATCTCCTTGAGCGCGTCCTTAACCGCGTTGAGCTGAGCGAGGTCGATGTAGAAGTCGTCTGCCATACCGATATCCCTGCTTCTCCCTAGACGAAACAGTTGCTGCTGCTAGCACTGAATGACGCCTCCACGGTGGGTCCAGGCGACGCCGCGACCCACCGTGGAGATCTGCCAGATCAGCCGCCGGCGAGCTGCGAGTCCAGGTCCTGGATCGCCGTGGCCATGTCACGCAGAGCCTGCGCCATGTCCTCGACACCAGCAATGGCGTCCTTCAGACCGGTCGTCATCTCCGTGTAGCCGTCCTGGAACTTGCCCGACGCCTTCTCCGTCTTGAACCCGTCCTGAACGAGCTCGTCGACGTAGCCCTGGCACTCATCCAGAGCGGACTCGATCGTGTCCTTGCCCTGGTCGAGCTTGTCGGCGGTGCCGGTCATCTCGTCGTATGTTGCCCCGAAGTCACTCATCGATCATTGCCTTTCCCGCAATTTTCATTACACGACACCCGATTGCGGCGCCGTTCGTCACCTTCACTCACGCATCACATGGTCGTGAGCGTGAACCGACGAGCCGACACCGTCATCCCGAGCGTGGTGGTCCGAGATCCAGGCAATCAACGTCGTCGCGGTAGTCCTACCCGCTACGGCCGGTTCTAAACATCTCCGAAAGTAAAGTTTCAGCTCATCCCGGTTTAGGCGGTGGCAGCAGCACACCCGGCGGGAGTCGACACCGCAGCCCCTGACCGAGACGGGTAATGGTGGGCCGACAGAGATGCCGGCCCACCATATTGACCAACGCTGCGGCTCAGCCGCCGGCGAGCTGCGAGTCCAGGTCCTGGATGGCGGTCGCCATGTCACGCAGGGCCTGGGCCATGTCCTCGACACCAGCGATGGCGTCCTTGAGGCCGGTGGTCATCTCGGTGTAGCCGTCCTGGAACTTGCCCGACGCCTTCTCGGTCTTGAAGCCGTCCTGAACCAGCTCGTCCACGTAGCCCTGGCACTCGTCCAGCGCCGACTCGATCGTGTCCTTGCCCTGGTCGAGCTTGTCGGCGGTGCCGGTCATCTCGTCGTAGGTTGCGCCGAAGTCACTCATCGCTCATTACCTTTCCCGGGATTTCATGAGGTGACGCACGAGAGCACGCCGCCCGACACCGTAGGGCACCCTTCATGAGGTTGTGAAGGGTAAAAGCCGCTTCGTTGTCCGATTTATGCAGACGTTCATGCAGAACCCTCGGCGTCGCTCGCGAGAGGCATCTGCATGGTCACCGTGCGACCTGCCTGGACGAAGATTCCGCGGCCTGCGGGGAAGTCGGTGCGCTTGAGCTTGCCGAACGGAACCTTGAACAGCGTGTCGCCGTCGTAGGTGTCCGGCTTGAGCACGATTCCCTGGCGAGCGGCCTTCCACTCACCCATGACGCCCGAGCCGCCGCCGGCTCGAGTGACGTCGGCGTCGCCGACGAAGAGGTGGTCGGAGTTGTTGATCGCCTGCAGCAGGGCGCGCATCGGACGGTCGGCGGGACCGTCGGCCAGGTGGGTGATGTCCTCGGCGACGATCATGATGCGGCCGGGGAAGGACTCGTCGGCGACGATCTCGGCGAGCTCGGTGACGAGCGCCTTCTCGTCGTCGGGGCGGGTGGCGCTGCGTACCCAGGGACGGAAGTCGCCGAGCATGGCACGACGGCTGCCGAGGTGGAACAGCTTCACCTCGGGGTCGAAGCGTTCCATGGACTCGACGAGCGCCTTGAGTACGTTGGTCTTGCCCGACTGCGGCGGGCCGGTGACGATGAACGAGCCGATCGGGTCGAAGCCGCGCGGCGCCAGGGTGTCGTCGGCGATACCGAAGACGGGCTGACCGTTGACCTGCGCGGGAAGCGACCGGCTGGAGATCTTCGTCGGCAGGGCACCGATCTCGCCGACCTCGGGAACACCCAGGGCACGCAGCTGCGAGACCAGCTCGTCGAGAGCCTTGGTCTGCTCGGCGACGTTGGTCGTCCCACCGAGAACGGCGAGCTGCACCTCGGCCTTGTCGACGACGGCGCGGCCGGGCACCGACTGCTCGTTGAGTACGTCCTTGGGTGCTCCGACCAGGACGTACTGGCTCGGGTCGGAGAGCCGCATGACGACACGGCGCGGGATGTTCGCGAAGACGGCCGTCGGGACGGACCCGGACCGGTCGGCGGTGATCACCGCGTGGATGCCGAGCGGGCGGCCCTCGCCGAGGACCCGCATGAAGGACTGGTAGAACGGCGCCCGGCCGGCGGCGATCTCCCACTCCTTCTTGAACTCGGGGTAGTTGTCGATCAGGAGCAGGATGCGCGGCATCGACTGGTCGGCGATCTCACGGTATTCGGTGAGGTTGGCGGCCGCGGCCTTGGAGAACAGCTCCGAGCGGCGGTCCATCTCCCGCTCGAGCGTGCGCATCAGCCGCTGCAGACGCTCGGCGTCGTCGCCGTCGATGATCGAGCCGACGTGCGGGAGACGCTCGATCGCGCCCAGCGCGCCGGAGGCGAAGTCGAGGCCGTAGACCTGGACCCGGCCCAGCTCCGGACGGGCGCCGGCGGCGGTCGCGATCGTCTTCAGCAGGGTCGACTTACCCGACCCGGACGAGCCGAAGATGAGCAGCGAGCCGTCGCGGTCGGGAGCGAAGTAGATCGCGTTCTGCTGCTGGCGCTCCGGGAGGTCGGCAAGACCCAGCAGGATCTGTCCGTCACCCTCCAGCGGCAGGTCGCGCATGTCGACCACGGACGCCAGGTCATCGAGCCACGGCCGCCGCGGGGTCATCAGACCGGCGGTGGCAGAGGCCTTGATCAGGTTGGCCACGATCCGCTTCTGGTCGTTGGGGCCGAGGTCCTCGTCGTGCGAGTCGCTCTCCGGCGGGCGCTCCGGCTCCCACTCCGTGATCGAACCGAACTTGAGCTCGGCCACCTTCACGTCGGCGGTGACGACTTCGTCATTGCGCGTCCAGCCACCGGCGTACGCGGACTGGAACGGGGTCAGGCGACCCGGTCCGGTCTTCGCGATGCCACGGCCCGGAAGGGAAGGCGGGAAGGTCCCGGCGATCGGGTCGTCGACGACGTCCTTGGAGTCGGTCTCGTCGGCCATACGCAGCGCGACGCGGAGGTTGGTGTTGGCCCGCAGGTTGTCCTTGATGACACCCGCCGGGCGCTGGGTCGCCATGATCAGGTGGATACCCAGCGAACGACCTCGCTGGGCGATGTCGACGACGCCGTCGACGAACTCCGGCACCTCACCGGCCAGTGCCGCGAACTCGTCGATGACGAGCACCAGCGCGGGCGGGCACTCCGGGTCCTGTCGCTTCTCCAGCTCGAGGAGGTCCTTGGCCTTCTTCCGGTTGAACAGGTGCTCGCGGTAGTGCAGCTCGGCCTTGAGGCTGGTCAGCGCACGGCGTACGAGGTGCGGGCTCAGGTCGGTCACCAGACCGACGCAGTGCGGCAGCTCGATGCAGTCCGCGAAGGCCGAGCCGCCCTTGTAGTCGACGAAGAGGAACGTCACCCGGTCGGGCGAGTGGGCCGAGGCGATCCCGAGCACCCACGCCTGCAGGAACTCGGACTTACCGGCACCGGTGGTGCCGCCGACGAGGGCGTGCGGGCCCTGCGTACGCAGGTCCAGCGTCATCGCGTCCGAGGCTCCCTGGCCGATGATGGCGCGCAGGTTGCCCGCCTTCTTCAGCCGCGGCCGCGGCCGGTCGGAGCGGTCGATGATCGAGTTGTTCTGCCGCCAGCGCTCCACCACGGAGTGCGGGTCCTCGGCGACCTCGTTGCCGACCAGCGACAGGAAGCCGACCGAGTTGGGGAGGTCGGAGGAGTCGTGGACGACGGTGCTGGCGTCCACCACCGGCGCGAGCCGCTTGGCGAACATGTCCATGTAGGCGTTGGAGACACCCTCGACGGTGACGCCCTCGTAGAGGTCGCCGTTGCGGACGAGCCCTACGGTGGCGCGCTCCAAGCCGTTGCTCACGTCCAGGAAGCTGCGGCACACCGCCGGCAGGGCCTCGACGGTGGAGGACATGAAGACCGCGTGTACGCCGACATCGGCGCCGCGCTCGAGGACCTGGACCAGCCGGGCCCGGTCGACCGGAGCGTCGTTGGTGACGAAGACGATGATGGAGACCTGCACCCGCGCGTTGGTCTCCTCCCCGGCCCGGGCGACGTCGGTCCCGAACTGCATCGGGTTCCACTTCTCCGGGAACGGGCCGCGGTGCTCAGCGGTCCGGCCGGCGCGCATGATGTATTCCTCCAGCGCGCTGAGCAGGGCGTTGGCCGTCGGCGCGGAGTCGGCCAGCGGCATGTCCTTGAACCGGTTGGTCTCCGAGGTGGTGTGCGGCAGCCACTTGAGCCACTCGAACTCCTCGACCCAGTCCGGGTCGGCGAAGGCGACGGTGACGACCTCGTTGGGCGCGTGCAGACCGAAGAGCTGCACCGCGAGTCCGCGCATCGCGTCGGCGGCCGGGCCGGCCGGCCCGGCGACACCGACAGAGCCCACCGCGGGGAGCGACTCCAGCAGCGGTACGTCGTCGACGTACTTGTAGCGCTCCTTCAGACGGTCGATCCGCTCGATGAACTCGGGCAGACCATTCTGGGTGTCACGCTCCGCGATCGAGTTGCGCGACAGCGCGCGAGTGGTGCCGAGTCGTACGGCCAGGAAGTTCCAGTGCTCGGGACGCCGGGTCCACAGCCGCGGACCGAGCTGCATCGCCTGCTCGAAGACCTCGGCGACCGCCGGGACCTCCTCGTTGCGAGCGAGCTCCTCCTCCGGCTTGCTGCGATAGAAGACCTCTTCCAGCTTCTCGAACTGCCGCTCGAAGAGCTCGATCTCGTGGTCCTGCTTCGCGCCGGCCTGGCGGTGCTGGTTGATGTAGTTACCGACCGCCATCATCGGGGTCATCACGACCAGCAGCAGCGCGCGGGCACGGCCGGTCATCGCGTAGATCGAGAGCGCCATGATGATCGGTGCGATCAGCACGAACCACGGGAACAGCTTCTTCTGCATCTCCGTCGGCATCCACGGCGGCGGGTGCTCGGTGCCGGGATAGCGGACGTCGACCCGCGGGCTGCGGTTGAAGAGCAGGCCGCCACCGCGCTCGAGCACCGGGTCCTCGACGGCGGAGAGGAAGTCGGCCGAGAGCTGCATGACCAGCGTGGTGCCACCGATGACGACCGGCGTGTCCGGCGCCAGACGTACGCGGGAGACCTGGGTGCCGTCGACGACGACGCCGTTGGCCGAGTTGAGGTCGACGAGCTCGACCGAGCGGTCCACCTCGATGCGGGCGTGACGCTTGGAGACCATCGGGTCGGCGAGCACGATCTCGTTCTCGGGACCGCGGCCGATCGAGGCGTGGCCGGTGGTCAGCGGGAACGCCTGCCCCCGCACCGGACCGTCGATCGCCCGGAGCACACCGACGCTCTTGCGCCGGGAGCCGGTCTGCTCGTTGTCGGGGCCCAGGTTGACGACCGCGGCCGCGAACCCCGACCCGATCGGCGCATCGCCGATGGGTACGTCGGGCTCGAGCGGCTCCATCCGGTCGGCGGTCGGCGGGGCGACGGCCAGAGTCAAGATGTCCTGCTCACCGGCGATCACGGAGCGCGCCGGGTCCGCGTCGGCGATGTGCCGAGCGACGTCACCAGCGGTGGCCGTGGAGTCGGCGGTGACGATCACATCCGCAGGCGCGACACCCGGCCGGTGCAGAGTGAGCTTGACCTTCATCCTTCGATCCCCTCGTCAACGTGCCAAAAGTCAATGCAGCCAGATGCCGCAGGTGGGATGGCGGTCACCCGCGACGCACCAGGGCCGAGCGGTCGCCGAACCGGATCATCGCGCCGACCGGTGCCAGCACCGGCTCCCACGCGTTCAGTCGTCGGGTGGCACCCTCGTGGATCACCACGGTGCCGTTGGTCGAGCCGCGGTCGGTGACCTCGACGCCGTCCCCGCTGGGGCGCAGCGAGAGGTGGGTCTTCGAGACCGACACGTCGATGATCGA
Source organism: Nocardioides sp. NPDC000445 (assembly GCF_040300245.1). Taxonomy (NCBI): domain Bacteria; kingdom Bacillati; phylum Actinomycetota; class Actinomycetes; order Propionibacteriales; family Nocardioidaceae; genus Nocardioides; species Nocardioides sp. NPDC000445. Next base: position 61,790 of record NZ_JBEPDH010000021.1, read on the forward strand.
GACCGTACGCGCGCCCAGCGTGTTCTCCGTCAGAGCCGGGTCGCGGCCGACGAGCACCAGGCCGGTCACCGGGATCCGCTCGCCGGAGTCGACCTTGAGCATGATGCCCCGCTCTCGCGGCGGCTGACCGCCGGACGTCGGCGGAGGGGTCGGGTGCGGCGTCGGAGTCGGGGTCGCGTGCGGCGTCGGAGCCGGAGTCACGTGCGGCGTCGGAGCCGGAGTCGGGTGCGGCGTCGGAGTCGGAGCCGGAGCCGGAGTCGGGTACGGCGTGGGGGTCGGCGTCGGAGGCGGCGGGGGCACCGCCTGGCTCTGGTTGGGGGTCACCGCGCGCGAGGGCGGGATCGCCGGGGTGACCGGCTTCGGGGCCACGGGGCCCGACGGCGGGGTCGCGAGCGCGCCACCAGGAGAGGCGCCCGCCTCGTCGTGCCTCGGCTTCGGGCGGGAGACGCCGAGCACGCCGGCGCTGACCCGCCCCGAGGGCCGGTAGCTGCCGGAGTCGTCGTCGTTGGGTGTGGTGAGTGAAGGCAGCGACTTCCGCTGTGCGACGGGCGCGGCCGCGACCGTCTTGCGGGCGATGCGCATCCGCTTCTCGTCGTAGGGGTCGAGGCCCTCGCGTACGTCGACCATCCAGGTCTCGGCGACCTTGTCGTGCCAGCCGCGGCTCCGCTGCTCCTTGTCGAACAGCGGCGAGGCGAGGAAGACGATCGGCGCGATCGGGATGATCCCGGAGCCCCAGAGCACCAACGCGCGGAGGAAGGCGCGGCCGACGCCCGGCCGCTCGAGCGTCTTGACGTTGATCGAGCGGATTCCGGCGACGGACTTGCCCAGCGTGACCCCGCGACGGCCGTGGAAGACGATCTGGACGATGACGAAGATCAGGCTCAGCAGCACGGTGGCGCCGCCCGCGATCGCCGCCAGCATGAAGTCGGGGTGGCTCAGGAACCGGGCGAAGCCGAACTTGCCCTGGGCGAGCTTCAGCAGCAGCGGGAGCGTGAAGACTAGGTAGGGGACCTGCAGGAGCAGGTAGCAGACGATGTCGACGGCGGCCGCGACCGCACGACGGCCCAGCGGCGCGTCCTTCAGACCGAGCGAGGCGGCGTAGGCCGGATCCGGCTTTCCGTCGGCGGTGAGACCCTCGATCCGGTCGTCATTTTCGGCGACCTCCCATATCTCCACCGCAAGAACTCCCTCACGCCCGATGTCCGAGTATTTTTCGGCGCTGACCAACAACGCCAGAAGGCTACCGGAATGTCCCGGCTCGGGCGCGATGGTGTCTGGCAGGATCGACGTATGTCAACACCCTCCGGGCCATCCGGGAGCCTCGAGCGCATCGTCTTCTCGGACGGCAGCACCGCCGATCTCGTTCGCAAGGAGGACGGCTGGGCGATCCAGATCGACGGCGTCGCTCAGTCCCACCTCGGGGAGGACCCGGCGCAACCGCCGAAGCTCGCCTCGATCCGGTGGATGCTGGCTGCGCTCGGGGACCAGGCGCCCCGCAGCGTGGCCCACCTGGGTGGGGCGCTGCTCGCCCTCCCCCGTGCGGTCGCCCACCGATGGCCCGCGACCACGCAGACGGTCGTGGAGATCGAGCCCGCGCTGGTCGAGCTGACCAGGTCACGGTTCCCGCTTCCGCCGGGGATCACCATGGCGACCGCCGAGGCACGTTCATGGCTCGAGGCTCACCGGGGTTCGGAGCACGATGCCATCGTCATCGACATCTTCGTCGGCAACCGGATCCCGCCGGCGTTCACCTCGCTGGAGTGCATGACCGCGGCACGCGACGCGCTGCGCGAGGACGGTCGGCTCGTGCTGAACTCCGTCGCCGGCCCCGAGCTGCTCTTCACCCGTCGTGAGCTCGCGACATTGCGTACGGTCTTCGGGCATGTCGCGATGATCGTGCAGGGATCCGCGCTCGCGGGAGCGAGGTTCGGCAATGCCACCCTGATCGCCTCGGCGGCCCCGATCGACGGCGAGGCGATCCGCGCCGCGCTCGCCGGCGACCCGTCGAAGGGCGCGCTGGTGACCGACCTCGACCCGATCGTCGACGGCGCCGACCCGATCAGCGATGCCGACCAGCTCTGGTCCCCGGAGCCGAACCTTCCCGACGCGAGCGCCGCGCTGCGGCTCCTCGAGCAGGCCCGCCAGGCCGTCGACACGCTCAGATCCACCGCCGACTGAGGCTCCATCGCCTTTGTCTAGCGAGATTCGGCCCTATCGCTCGGCAGATACCGCGACAGGCATCGCCAGCCATTTCTTTTACCGAAACCGGCTTGTAACGTTCAAACAACCTGCTTGCGACGTGCGGGCGGGATGCTTGATGCGCAGGACAAACCACGATGCACACCATCTATCCGTTGTAGGGGGGACCTCGATGGAAACACTCACCGCCACCCAGCCTGAGGCCAACGGTGCTGCGAAGCAGCACAGCCTCAAGTTCCGTCACGCCAGTGCCCTGACGAAGCTCATGGACGAGCGCCAGGACCTGCGCGGTGTTCACGTGTTCGCCGACTTCGTCGACGACTCGGTGCGCTGGTCCGCGTGACCAGCAGCTGAACGGGGGATCCACGATCCCGTTGCGCAAGGCCCGGCCGACGACGGCCGGGCCTTCGCTCATTTCCGGGCGTTCGACTAGGAGCTGCGGTGGACGATCCGGCCGCCGACCGTGGTCAGCACGACCCCACCGTGAGCGATCGCGGCGAGATCTCCGACCGAGGCCCGGAGCGGGTCGATGTCGAGGACGGCCAGGTCGCCGCGTGATCCGGGAGCAACCGTGGGCTGACCGTCGACCGACGCCGCCAACGCCTCCTGGACGGTGAGCGCCTGCTCCGGGTGCCACGGCTCCTTGCCGTCCCGCGAGCGCCCGACGGCGGCCGCGATGGCCAGCCACGGATCGAGCGGCGCGACCGGAGCATCCGACCCGAGCGCGACCCGCACTCCTTCGTCGAGCATCCAGCGGGTCGCGAAGCAGCGGTCCTCCCGCCCCGGCCAGACGTCCTCGGTCATCTCGCGGTCGTCGAGGATGTGCGCCGGCTGCACCGATGCGGTGATCCCGAGCCGAGCCATCAGCGGCAGGTCATCGCGACGTACGAGCTGGGCGTGCTCGATGCTTCCGCGTGCCCCCGTCGTCGCGTACGCCGCCAGTGCCTCCGACACCGCCCGGTCACCGATCGCGTGCGTGGCCACCTCGAGACCGGCAGCGTGCGCCTTCCCCAGGAGTCCCTGCAGCTCGTCCAGTGACTGGTTCGGCGCTCCGCAGCTGTCCGGGTCGTCGGCGTACGGGTCGCAGCACCACGCGGTCCGCGTGCCCAGCGACCCGTCGCTGATGATCTTGAGCGGTCCCATCGTCAGCCGGTCCTCGCCGGGGAGCAGCCGGTCCCCCGTACGCAGCCCCTCGGCGATCGCCTCGTCGAGCTGGTCGGCGTACGTCGCGACCCGGATCCGCAGCAGGTCGCAGCCGGACGCCCACCGCGAGCGCCAGTCGTCGAGCCGGATGCCGACCTCGAAGTCGGTCATCCCGACCACCCCGAGCGCGGCGGTCCGGGCCAGCATCCGTCGGTAGGCGGCGGGCGTGCTCCCGTTGGACTCGAAGAGCTCCGCAACCCGCGGATAGGTCTCGAACCACTCCGTCTCCTCCACCATGTCCTCCCGGCGCGGCAGGTCCACGGCGTCGAGCGCAGCGGTGTTCAGCCAGGCGTGATGGAAGTCGTGGTTGACCAGGATCGCGGGGATGCCACCGGTGACCGAGTCGAGCTCGGAGACCGTGCCCCAGCGGTCCCAGGTGCCGGCCGAGTGGCCCATCCCGACGATCGCCTCACCCGGCCCGACCTCGCGCGCGGCAGCGGCGACCCGCGCCAGCGCCTCAGCGGGCGAACGGGTGCCGTGCAGGTCCAGCCTGCTGGCCTTCAGCGTCCACTGGCCGAGGTGGGTGTGGGCGTCCCACAGACCCGGCACGAGCCAGCGCCCACCGGCGTCGTACGCCTCGACACCCTCCGGTCGGGACAGGCCTTCTCCGACCGCCGACACGACACCGTCGGCGACGAGAACGTCAACCACCCCGGCAGGCACGGTCGCCTGGGGTGAGAGCGGAACGATACGTACGTTCCGAAGGAGAAGGTCGGGCATGAGCAGACGATAAGGAGTCTGCCCATGCTCGAGCCAATCAGATACCGAGGAGCCTCAGCGGCGCTTGAAGATTCCCCTGACGAGCTCCCTCGCGGCGGTGCGCGCGGCCTGCTTGAAGGCGGTCGACTTCACCACCGTCTCGATCATCGAGTCGTCGTCGTCACGCGACCGCGATCGGGACCCGGAGGACTTCTTCGAGGCGGTCTTCTGAGCCGTCTTCTGGGCGGCCTTCTCCTCCGCCTCGGCCGCGCGTGCGGCCGCTGCCGCGTCCGTCTTCGCCTTGACCTGGTCGACGGCCGACTCGACCTCGACGGACGCGGTGTACTTCGCCGCCAGGGGCGACGCCGCGACGGCGGCTTCCATCGCGGCGGCGTCCGCAGGAGCCATCAGCGACTCGGGGGCGCGCAGCCGCGTCCAGGCGACCGGCGTCGGTGCGCCGCGCTCGTTCATGACGGTCACGATCGCCTCGCCGATGCCGAGCGTCTGGATGACCGCGCCGAGGTCGTCGTAGGAGGAGGTCGGGTAGGTGTTGACGCTGGCCTTGAGGGCCTTGGCGTCGTTGGGCGTGGCGACCCGCAGCTGGTGCTGGATACGCGAGCCGAGCTGGCCGAGCACGTCGTCGGGGACGTCGGTCGGCTTCTGGGTTACGAAGAAGACCCCGACACCCTTGGAGCGGATCAGCCGGACGGTGTTGGTGATCTGGTCGAGGAACGCGTCGGAGGCGTCGTTGAAGAGCAGGTGCGCCTCGTCGAAGAAGAAGACCAGCTTCGGCTTGTCGACGTCACCGACCTCGGGCAGCGCCCGGAAGAGCTCGGCGAGCAGCCACATCAGGAAGGTCGAGAAGATCGCCGGCCGGTCCTGCAGGTTGGGCAGCTCCAACAGCGAGATGATCCCGGCGTCCCCGTCGTTGCGTACGAAATCCGTGACCGCGAAGGCCGGCTCACCGAAGAACTCGTCCGCGCCCTGGTCGGCGAAGGCGATGAGCGTACGCAGGATCACCCCTGTCGTCGCCGACGAGAGGCCGCCCAGGCCCTTGAGATCGGCCTTGCCCTCGTCGGAGACCAACCACTGCAGCACCGCCCGCAGGTCGTCGAGGCCGACCAGCTTCAGGCCGGCCTTCTCGGCGTAGTGGAAGACGAGACCGAGCGAGGACTCCTGGGTCTCGTTGAGATCGAGGACCTTGGAGAGGAGCGTCGGGCCGAAGGCGTCGACGGTGACCCGGACCGGGATGCCGGTGCCCTCACCGCCGAGCGCGAAGAACTCGACCGGGAACCCGCGCGCCTGCCACGCCTGCCCGACGGATGCCGCCCGTGCGGTCAGCTTCTCGCTGGACTCGCCCGGCACGGACAGACCGGAGAGGTCGCCCTTGATGTCGGCTGCGAACACCGGGACCCCGGCTGCGGAGAGCTGCTCGGCGAGCAGCTGCAGGGTCTTCGTCTTGCCCGTGCCGGTCGCCCCGGCGACCAGCCCATGCCGGTTCAGCATCCCCAGGGGAATGCGAATCGGCGTCTCCAACAACGTCTCAGCGTCCGCCATGAGGCCCCCGAGCTCGAGGGCGGAACCCTCGAATTGGTAGCCGGGCCCGACCGCTTCTGAGAGAGCAGCAGCATCCGTCATGACCAGGACTCTATGTTGGGATTTGGTCGGGGGGCGATACAGTCACGAGGGTGATCTTCAAGCGTGTCGGCGATTCTCGCCCCTACCCTGACCATGGTCTGACGACCAAGGGGTGGGCCGCGCTGCCTCCTCGGACGGTCCGCCTCGACGAGCTGGTGACCACGAAGGACACCCTCCAGCTGGTGGCTCTGCTCAACGAGGACTCGACGTTCTTCGGCGACCTCTTCGCCCATGTCGTGGAGTGGAACGGCGAGCTCTATCTCGAGGACGGGCTCCACCGGGCCCTCCGCGCGGCGCTCCAGCAGCGCAACGTCCTGCACGCCCGCGTGCACAGCCTCGGTTAGCGCGTTCCGAGCGGTTAGGCTCGGCGTCATGCTCGATTCGGCCCTCACGGGACTTCGTACGTTCATCATCCTCGCCGTCCTAGCGGCCGCGGTCGCTCTGGCCGGCGCCTGGGGATGGAAGGCGATGACCGCGCCCTTCCCGCAGAAGGTCGACGTCGGACCGTGCGTGGACGCGCCGGTCAAGAAGGGCTCCAAGGTCTACCCGTCGCAGGTGGTCGTGACCGTGCTCAACGCGAGCACGCGCGCCGGGCTCGCCACCCGGGCGATGACGGACCTCGTCGACGCGGGCTTCGTCAAGGGCTCCACCGGCAACGCGCCCAGCGGCACCAAGCTGAAGACCGTCGAGGTGTGGACGCCCGACAAGAACGCTCCTTCAGCCGCGCTCGTCGCGAGCTGGCTCGGTGACGCGAAGATCGTGGAGACCAAGTCGGACATCCCGGGCATCGTGGTCGTGACTGGCGAGAACTTCCCCAAGGTCACCGGCGGCGACAAGACCGTCACGGCCAAGGCGGACGCCACGATCTGCAGCCCTCCGGTCGAATAAGGCGTACGCCTCCGCTCAGCGCAGCCAGCCCGCGAGCCGGCCCTTCCGGCTGACCATCTCGAGGCGCCGCTCCGCGAGCTCACGCTGGTGGCGGGGTACGACGACCAGGACGACGTCACGGGCGCGGAGGACCGTGGTCTCCTCCGGAACCAGGGTCCGTCCGTCGCGGATCAGCAGCGACACCGACGACCCCGTGGGCAGCCGGAGCTCGCTGACCTCGACGCCGTGCAGGCGCGACTCGCGCGGGATCCGGAGTTGGATCAGGTCCGCCGCGATCTGCTCCAGCGGCGCGACATCGAGGTCGAGCGAGCGCGGGTCGTTGGGACGAGCGACCCCGAGCACGCGGGCGACCCACGGCAGTGTCGGACCGGTCAGCAGCGTGTAGACGACGACCATCACGAAGACCAGGTCGAAGAGGTCCTCGGCGCCGTCGACACCCGCGGCCAGGGGGATGGTGGTGAGCACGACCGGCACCGCGCCACGCAACCCCGCCCAGGAGACGAACACGGTCTCCCGCCACGTCATCCGGGAGACCACCGTGCTGACCAGCACGGATGTGGGCCGGGCGATGAAGGTCAGGATCAGGCCGGCGGCGAGCGCGAGGCCGATCGTCTGGAGGTCGATACGTCCCGGGGACAACAGCAGCCCGAGCATCACGAAGAGCCCGATCTGGGCCAGCCAGGCGACCCCCTCGGCGAAGGACCGGGTGGCGCCACGGTGGGGCAGGTCGGAGTTGCCGAGCAGGAGTGCGGCCACGTAGATCGCCGCGAAGCCGGACCCGTGCAGCCACGCCGCTCCGCCGTATGCCAGGAAGGCCAGCGTCATCACCGCCAGCGGATAGAGACCGGCGGAGGGCAGCGCGGCCCTCCGCATCAGCCACGCTCCACCGAAGCCGACGAGCAGGCCGACCACGATGCCCAGCAGCAGCTCGCCGACCACGATCCCGGCCACGACGACCGGATGGTGCTCAGCGATCGCCCCGCTGGCGATCAGCGTCACGATCACCACGGTGGGGGCGTCGTTCAGCCCCGACTCCGCCTCGAGGACACCGGTCAGCCTCTTGGGCAGCGGCACAACCCGCAGCACCGAGAACACCGCCGCCGCGTCGGTCGGCGAGGTCACCGCCCCCAGCAGGAACGCCAGCTGCCAGGAGAGCCCGAGCAGATAGTGCGCACCCACGGCGACGATCCCGATCGAGATCACCACCCCGACCGTGGCCAGCATCAGCCCGAGCCCGAAGGCGGGACGTACGTCCTTCCACGACGTCGTCAGACCACCTTCGGCCAGGATCAGCGCCAGCGCTCCGAAGCCGACGGCGTGCGCGAGCGCTGCGTCGTCGAACCGGATCCCGAGCACCGACTCACCGAGCAGGACGCCCATCAGCAGGTAGATCAGCAGCGACGGGAGCCCGGCCTTCGTCGACATCCGCACCGCGAGGATCGCCAGGAGCGTGACCAGCGAGCCGATCAGCACGAACAGGTCGAACTGGTGGACGTCGAAACTCATGTGTGCCGGGCCCCCCTCCGACCTCTGGATCTGCATCCTAGTGTTTGCTCCCATGGACCGTCTGACTGTCGCCCAACGCGCGAACGTGCCTCCTTTTCACGTGATGGACATGCTCGAGCGAGCGGCGCAGCGGCAGCGGACGTACGGCGATCTCATCTCGCTCACCTCGGGGCAGCCGTCCACAGGAGCGCCGCAGGCGGTCAGCGCCGAGGCGGTGCGGCTGCTGCAGAGCGGTGACCCGCTGGGCTATACGCCGGCGACGGGGATCCTCGAGCTGCGCCAGGCGATCGCGGGGCACCATCGGGCATGGCACGGGATCGACGTCTCCCCCGAGGACGTCGTCGTGACCACGGGCGCGAGCGGCGGCTTCCTGGCGTCGTTCCTGGCGGCGTTCGACACCGGGGACCGGGTGGCGATGGCCCGGCCGTCCTATCCCTGCTACCGCAATGTGCTCGCGGCACTCGGGTGCGAGGTCGTGGAGATCCCGACCGGTGCGGCCGAGCGCTTCCAGCCGACCGTCGAGCAGGTGCGGGAGCTGCACGAGCGCGTCGGCCTGAGGGGGCTCGTGGTGGCCAGTCCGGCCAACCCGACCGGCACGATGCTGCTGCCCGAGGAGCTGGCCGCGCTGGCTCGCTACTGCGAGGAGGCCGGGATCCAGCTGATCTCGGACGAGATCTACCACGGGCTGACCTACGGCGGTGACGGCAGCCGGGGCCGCAGCGCCTGGGAGACCTCGCGCGACGCGGTCGTGTTCGGCTCGTTCTCGAAGTACTTCTCGATGACCGGCTGGCGCATCGGCTGGCTGCTCGCGCCCGCCCACCTGCGGCGCGCGATCGACGTCCTGGTCGGCAACTTCACCATCTGCCCGCCGACCCTCGCCCAGCATGCCGCGGTGGCGGCGTTCACCCCGGACGCGTACGCCGAGCTCGACGGTCACGTCACCCGCTACGCGACCAACCGCGGGGTGCTCCTGGACGGCCTCCGTTCCCTCGGTGTCACCGAGATGGCCCCAGCCGACGGCGCCTTCTACGTCTACGCCGACGTCAGCCGCTGGACCGACGACACCATGGCCTGGTGCCACCAGATCCTCGACCGCACGGGCGTCGCGATGGCTCCCGGCGTCGACTTCGACCCGGTCGACGGACACCGCTTCGTACGTCTCTCCTTCGCCGGCTCCGCCGCCGAGATCGAGCAGGGCCTCGACCGCCTCTCCACCGTCCTGCGATAGGGCGTCGCGAGCGAATTTGAGAAAGTTCACGATTTTACGTTTAGAACCGCTCCAGCGGGGTAGGACCATCACAGAGACCTGTCCGAGGAGGGATATGTACGGCGACAGCGACGTGATCCGTCGTCGGGTGAGCAGTCTGCGAGAGCAGGCGGGCGACATCCGCGCGAGTGCCGACAAGCTGGTGGTGCAGGCTGAGGCGGTGCCTTGGCACGGTCGGGCTGCCGAGTCCCTTCGTGGGCGGATGAAGGAGCGTGCCACCGCGCTGCGGAGCTCGGCTGAGAAGCATGATCGGGCAGCCGACGCCCTGGCCAAGCACCTCCATCAGGTCGACCTGTTCAAGGAGCAGATCGCCGAGGCACAGGCACGCGCCGAGGCGCTGCTCGCCGAGGACAAGCTCGACGGATTCGAGGCCCCTGAGCCGGGCCACAAGGACTGGCTGGAGGTCACCTTCCGATGACCACGATCGACCTGGGCCCCGCTCCGGCGGCGCCGACAGAGCCGTGGGCGGGTGTGCCCCGCCGCGTCGGCCTGACCCTGCCCGAGCTGACCCATGCCTGCGAGACCATCGGGGCCCCGCTCCCGTTCGAGGTCGCGACGCACCGTGATGACGGTCTCGACGCCCGCTTGGGGCAGACCCGCTCGGCAGCCGAGGCCGAGGCCCTGGCCCGCGCCGTCGCCGGCTTCGGCGAGGGCAGCACCTCGCTACAGCGCCGCGATCTCCTCGACGCCGACGGGACCCTCGACGCCGGGATCGCCGGTGCGCTGGGGCTGCTGGCGACCCCGGAGGTGGTCATCGACCTCGATGTCGTCGTCGACGGCCTCCGTGGCCGTGCCTGGCACCGGCAGAAGGGTGAGGCAGCCGCCTCATTGGCCACCGTGGACGGGCTCGTCTTCGAGCTCTCCTGGTATCCCTCGGCGGCCTGGTCGACCGAGCTCGGCCGCACCGCGACGCTGCCGAGTGACACCGCCCTGCTGGCCTCGGCGGTGCCCGAGCAGCTGGAGGTCCCGTTCGCGACCGCAGACGCTGTCTTCGAGGCGCTGCGCACCGGGCGTGGCGACCTGGTGCCGGTGCTGACCGAGGGCGACGTCGTCGTCTCGCGGGCCCTCGAGGCGCTGTCCAACGAGGCCCACGGCCGGCTGCGCGCCATCGTCGCGACCACCGCCGACCCGGAGAACCCGCTGATCGGCACGGTCTCCTGGACGCTGGTCAACGACGGCTGGCGTTCGATGCGTACGGTGTCGCTCGATGGGGAGCTGACCCTGCTGATCACCAGTGTCGAGCCGTCCGAGCTCGCTGCAGACCTTGCCCCTGTTCTCGCGGAGGTGGCTCGATGAGTCCTTCGTCCAACGATCCGATCAACCGCCTGGGACCGCTCCCGGGTGGCGCCCCCGACTCGGTGCCGCCGCCCGCGGGCCCGGAGGACAAGTACGAGCAGATCCTCGGCCTGGCCGGCTCCATCGGCGATGCCGGCGCGCAGCTGCGCGAGTGGGCCGAGCTCGGGCATGCGATCCTGGCCGACGACGATGTCACCTCCTCCGCCGACCTCTCCGCGAAGACCTGGGAGCCGGCCGAGGAGGAGATCCGGGCCGCGACCTCCGAGAAGGGTGGCGTCCTCGGACTCGGCCAGGCGCTCGAGGCCGATGCGCTCTCGGTGCGGGCGACCGTACAGACCTACCGCTGGATCGACGAGCTCCAGGCCGCTGCCCGCAGCAAGCTGGGCGCCATCGCGGCCAACGCGCTCGACTACCTCGCCCCCGAGGTCGAGCTCGGTGGGTCGCTGCTGTCCGCCGGCCTGATCGAGACCGACGCGCTCGACCGTGAGGGCGTCACCGCCTATCTCGGCGAGCTCGCCCAGGGTCATCCCGAGCTGATGGACCACATCGCCACAGGCGGCGGTCTGCTCGAGTCGCTCGAGCTGCGCTCGCTGCTCACCGCCGACTTCCCGCGTGGGGACGACGCCGGGGCGGCCACCGCGGGCGCGCTGCGCGCCGCCGGGATCGACGCGTTCGCGACCGACGCCGGGCACGCACTGCGCGACATCGGCGGCGCGCTGGCCTCCACCGAGGAGGACACCGCGGCCAGCGACGTCACCGCCGCCACCCCGGCCAGCATCGAGGAGCTGATCCGCACCCTCGAGGCCACCGAGACCGGTGTCGCGGTCCAGAAGACGGCGCCCGGCCGCTACATCGCCTATCTGCCGGGTCCGTACGCCGGCAGCCGGCGCCTGCGGCTCGTCTCCGGTGACCTCTCCGACTACATCACCACCGCGTCGAGGACCATCGAGAAGGCGGTCGAGGCCGGCTCCCACGTGATGCTCGTCGGCGCCGCGGCCGGAGGCACCGCGGCGGCCGCGATCGCGGCGGCGGCCGGGGGTGCGTACGTCGTGGATCAGGTCGTCACCGTGGGTGCTCCTGGCGCGGCAGCGCCGCGGGTTCCGGAGACCACGCGGGTGCTGTCGCTGGAGGACCGCTCCGACCCGGTCGCGCTCCTCGGCGGTCTCATCAACGCGGGTGTCGGACACCGGTTCACGGTCGTCTACGACGGCACCACGGCGGAGGAGAGCCACTACATCGCCGGCGGGCGGGCTGCGGACAACGCCGCCCACGGCGAGCTCCGTGACGAGATCGGACGGATCCGCAGTCTGGGATACCTCGGCTGAGCTGTGGGCTTGCCTCGATGACGTGAATCGATACGGTGTAGGTCGCCCTCGGCACCATCCCCGACCACACCTGTCCTCGGACACGGCCAGTCGATCGCGGAGGGCACTCTGACGCCTACCTGATCGGTCCTTGTGAAGTCCATCGTCGTCCATGCCGGCCTCCCCAAGACGGGCACGTCCGCGGTCCAGGCGTTCTTCCATGCCAACACGGAGAAGCTCGCGAAGGCCGGCATCTTCTACCCACAGCACACCATCGACAGGAACGGCATCAGCGCCGGCAACGCCGGCTCCCTCATGGAGCGCTCGGGCCACCTCTTCGTGGCCTCGCCCCACGAGATCGCCAGGACGCTCGAACAGTTCGAGGCCAGCGGATGCCACACGCTGCTGCTCTCCTCCGAGGCGTTCCTCCCCGAGCTGCCCGGGATCGCCGAGCTGCTGCCGCCGCAGGCCCGGTTCGTCCTCTACGTCCGCGATCCCCTCGCCTTCCTGGAGTCCGACTACAACCAGCGGGTCAAGCGGCTCGGACACGTCGAGCCGTTCGTGGCCTCGCCGGAGGCGTACGGCGGCTGGTTGGGCCATCAGCACCTCTACAACGCGCTCGGCTCCGAGGCGGTGCGCTCCCGGCTCGTCCTCCGGCCCTACCTCCCCGAGCTCTTCGTCGGCGGCAACCTGCTCACCGACCTGCTCGACACCGCCGCCATCGACACCACCGAGCTCGGCGACCTGTCCTTGAGGCAGGTCAACCTCTCCTACTCGCTGCACGCGCTCGAGATCAAGCGTGCGCTCAACGTCCTCCCGCTCGGGCCACAGCTGCAGGAGCGGCTCGACGTGCACCTGCAGTCCTGCCCCCTCGGGCCGACGACCTACACCCTGGTGCCGCCCGCCGACCACGAGCGGCTCCGGAAGATCGCCGACGACGAGCTGCACGCTCTGGCGCTGAGGTACGACATCGACGCCCTCGAGCCCATGCGGGAGCTGCTGCGGGAGAAGCCGCCGAAGCCCTTCCACCCGCAACAGCTCACCGACGACGAGGTCGACGCCGTCGTACGCCACATCGCCACCGTCGGCAAGCGGCTCACCCGCCGGATCGCCCAGACGCTCGTCGAGCACCCCGAGATCGAGCTCGTCTACCCCTCCCTGCGCGACTCGTTCGCCGCCGCTGCCGCCGAGCTGGACGAGGCGCCGGCGGCGCGGCGGCGCTGGTGGTCCCGCTGGTTGAGCCGCCGGAGCCGCTAGGCGGAGGCATGTCGAAACCAACACGGTCGGATCCGCGCTCGATAGGACTGTGTTGGTTTCGACACGCTCGCTGGCGCTCGCGGCTCAACCAGCGGCTACGAGAGGTCGGCGACCACGATGGTGTGGTTGTCCGGCTCTCCGGCGGCTACGACAGCGGCGGCCACAGCGTCGGCGACCGCCTGCGGGCCGGCCTCGGCGGTGATCAGCGGAGTCAGGTCGTCCACGTAGGAGTGGACGCCGTCGGTGGTCAGCACCAGCCGGTCGCCGGGCAGCAGCTCGAGCGACATCTCGTCGGCGACGACGCCGGGAACCAAGGCGCGGTTGAGCAGCGCCCGGTGCTCGTGGGAGCGAGCCTCGTCGGCGGTCAGCTGGCCGGCCTCGACCATGGCGGCGACGACCGTGTGGTCGTGGGTCACCTGGCGTACGTCTCCGTCCCGCACCAGAAAGACCCGGGCATCGCCGATGTGGGTGATCCGCGCGGTCGAGCCGTGCAGATCGACGGCGGTCAGGGTGGTGCCCGACTTCGGCACCTCGGCGAACACCTCCTGGATGGCCGACCGCAGCCCGCCGGCGGCGTACGCCGTCAGGGCCGCCCCGGCGAGATCGTCGCGCTCACCAGTGCCGTCGGCGACGGCGAAAAGCTCGGGGGTGACCAGGACGGCGTCCTGTTGGCTCGACCGGCTTCCGGTCTCGCAGCTGACGCCGAACTCGACGTTCAGGGTCTCGGTTGAAGTAGTCATCTGACGTGCCTCGCTCCTCAATCGGTGGACGAGGACGGAGACCATTCTGCGACGCGTGGACGTGTCGGCCTCGACCTGGCGCCAGTAGGTCTCGACCTCGACCGCCGCGAGCGCGGCGGGCATGTCGACGACCTCCCGGATCCGAGCCAGCGGCATCCCGACCAGGCGCAGCGCGGCCACCAGACGTGCGCGTTCCACCTGGTCAGGCCCGTAGCGACGGTAGCCGGAGACCGCGTCGACCTCGGCAGGAAGCAGCAGACCGAGGTCGTCGTACAACCTCAGCGCCTTCGGCGTCAGCCCGGTCGCCCGGGCGAAGTCGCCGATGTTCACCAGCCCCTCCAGCCCGCTCATGCTCACCATCCTCCCCGGTGAAGGTCACCGGTGGAAGCAGATTGGTGCTTCCCCCTGGGGCAACCTCAAGCCCCGGTCTGCTCGGCCCACTTCTCGAGCAGCCGGGCGAGCGACCGCCGCTCGGCCGCGGTGAAGACGGCGAGCAGGCGGTGCTCGTTGGCGATGTGGTCGGTGAAGGCCGCGTCGATCAGCTCGCGCCCACGCTCGGTCAGCGCGACCCGGCGCCCGCGACCGTCCTCGTCCCGGCGGTCCCGGCTGACCCAGCCCTGAGCCAGGCAGCGGTCGACCCGCTTGGTGACCGCTCCAGAGGAGACCATCGTCTGCTCGCCGAGCTCCTTCGGAGTCAGGGCGTACGGAGCGCCTTGCCGTCGCAGCGTCGCCAGGACGTCGAACTCGCCCTCGCCCAGTCCGTGCTGGGCATAGACGCTGACCAGCTCGTCGGTGAGACGCAGTGCGAGGCGGTGAAGCCGGGCGATGACGGCCTGCGGGGTGACGTCGAGGTCGGGGCGCTCCCGCTCCCACTGCGCCATCACGGTCGAGACGTGGTCTGCCATGACAGTGGAATATATCTGACGAGGAAGACATTATTCCTTCCATGGAAAGTAGATTCGTGACGCTCGCGCTGACCGCGATCGCCCCGGTGGCATGGGGGTCGGGCTACTTCGTCACCGCCACGTTCCTGCCGCCGGACCGGCCGCTGTTCGGCGCCGTGGTCCGGGCCCTGCCCTTCGGCCTGCTGCTCCTGGCGCTCCGGCCGGGCCTGCTCCACGGCTCGTGGTGGTGGCGCACGGCAGCACTCGGACTGCTCAACTTCGGGGCGTTCTTCGCCCTCGTCTTCGTCGCCGCCTACCGGCTTCCCGGCGGCCTCGCCGCCACCCTGACCGCGGTCTCGCCGATCGTGGTGATGCTGCTGGCCTGGGCCTTCGCCGGGGAGCGGCCGCGGGCCGGATCGCTCGCGGCCGGCGTCGTCGGCGCCGTCGGCGTGGCCCTGCTGGTGCTCCGCGGCGGCGCGAGCCTCGACCTGATCGGCGTCCTCGCCGCCTTCGCCTCGGTCGCCGTCTTCTCCACCGGCTTCATCCTCGTCAAGGTCTGGCAGCCGCCGGTCGGACTGCTCACCTTCACCGCCTGGCAGCTCGTCCTGGGTGGCCTCGCGCTCGCCCCGGTGGCCCTCCTCGTCGAAGGCCCGCCCCCGCCGATCGACCTGCCGGCGGTCGGGGGCTACGCCTACATCGGCATCGCCGGCACCGTCGTCGCCTACGCGGTCTGGTTCCGCGGCGCCCGGCGCCTTCCCGCCGCCGCGGTGTCGCTGGTCGGCCTGCTCAACCCGGTCGCCGGGATCCTCATCGGACTCGCCTTCGCGGGCGAACACCTCACCCCGATCAGCGGGCTCGGGATGGCGTTGGTGCTCGGCGGCGTACTCCTCGGACAGCCCGCGATGCTCGACCGGATCAAGGTCCGACGCGGACCACAACCGACCTCGTGTGCAGACGTTGGAGCAGCCGGATAGGTTCACCTCCATGAAACTGCGTGCGCGTGCGCTTGAGCTTCTCGTCTTCACCGTCGGTGCCGGCACCTTGGGGTCTGAGATGGCGGCGGCTCGGCTGCTCGCTCCGTGGTTCGGCGACTCGACCATCGTGTGGGCCAACACGATCGCCACGGTGCTGGTGGCGCTCGCGATCGGCTACTCCGTCGGCGGCCGGATCGCCGACCGGAACCCGCACCCCTCCGGCCTGGCCAAGATCGTGCTCGTGGCCGCCGCCCTGCTGGCCGCTGTGCCGTTCATCGCCGACCCGTTCCTCCCGCTCGCCGTCAAGGCAGTCGACCAGCTCAGCATCGCGACCTTCGCCGGCTCGCTGGTCGGGGTCGGCGTGCTGCTCGCGATCCCGCTCTTCCTGCTCGGCATCGTCAGCCCGTACGCCGTCCGGCTGACCGTCGAAGCCGTCGAGGACGCCGGCCACGCTGCCGGGCGCCTCTACGCCATCTCGACAGTCGGCTCCCTGGTCGGCACCTTCGCCGCCTCGCTGCTGCTCATTCCTGTCGTCGGGACGCGGCGTACGTTCCTGATCTTCGCTCTCCTGATGGCGATCTGCGCGATCCCGCACCTGGTCAAGCGCCGGCTGCCGGCCGCGGTCGTGCCGGCGGTGATCCTCGCCCTGATCGCCCTGCCGACCGGTTCGATCAAGACGCTGACCAGCAACGGCGGCGAGGTGATCTGGGAGAAGGAGACGGAATACCAGTACGCCCGCGTGGTCGAGTACGACGACGGCAGCCGCTACCTCGAGCTCAACGAGGGCCACGCCGTGCACTCCGTCTACAACAAGGGCGAATGGCTCACCGGCGCCTACTGGGACGAGATGCTCTCGCTGTCGTACGCCGGCGCGGAGGCCCCGAAGTCGGTGGCGATCCTGGGCTCGGCCGCCGGGACGACCGCGCGCCAGTTCGGTCACTTCGCCCCCGAGACCCGGGTGGACGCCGTCGAGATCGACGAGGACATCACCGAGGTCGGCCAGAAGCTCTTCGACCTCGAGGACCAGCCGAACCTCCACCTCCACACCGCCGACGCCCGCCCGTGGCTGCAGAAGCAGACCCGGAAGTACGACGCGATCATGGTCGACGCCTACCACCAGCCCTACATCCCGTTCTACCTGACCACGAAGGAGTTCTTCGCGCTGGCGAAGTCCCACCTGAACCCGGGCGGGGTGCTCGTCGTGAACTCAGCCCACCCGGAGGGCTCGACAGCGCTGGAGAAGGTCCTCACCGCAACGCTGCGGACCTCGTTCGGCGAGGCCGTGTGGCGCTCGGACTCCGGCCCGACCAACACCCACCTGATCGCGACCGTCGATCCGGAAGCCGATCCGGCCGCCAACCTCGTCGCCACCGCCGAGTCGCAGCCCGCCGACCTCGCCGACACCCTCACCGACTCCGCCGCCCGGCTGGAGCCGGGCATCCGGGGCGGGACGGTCTACACCGATGACGTCGCGCCGGTCGAGTGGCTCACCGACCTCAGCCTGCTCGAGGTCGCCTGATCCGCTCGGGCGCTTCACCTCACCGATCGGCGTCTTGCGCAGGCACCCGACGCAGACCTGGTTGGGCGCGACCTTGCTGAGCCTGCGTGGCGGCAGCACGTGCCACGTCCCCAGCCGCCGGCCACACACGGTCATGACGTACCCGTTGCTCCTCTTGCCCGAGCGAAGGTGCCAGAAGCTCCCACGGTCGGTCCGGTAGACCAGCGGGTCCTTGGACAGGACCGGCGGCCTCTCGCTGGGCCCCATGCTGAGTCTGTCGTCTACGAACACGAATTCCCCCCAAGGAATGATGGTTCTCGTCGTTGAGTGCCTCGAGACGCCGGTGTCACAGCTGGGCCATGCCGCCCAACGCCCCGAGACGCGTTCGACCATATGTCCACTCATTGCAACGGGTCAAGGCGGAAAGGGTGGGGCTATGCGGCTATTCGGGATCTGTACGCCTCAGTAACGTGTTCTCCCATGAGTAACCCCCGTCCGCGCGGCCTGCCGAAATACCTCCACGTGGCCGACTATCTGCGGGCCCAGATCGATGACGGCACCTACCAGCCCGGCGAGCGTCTACCGACCGAGCCCGAGCTGATGGACACCTTCCCCTACGACCGCGCCACGATCCGGCGGGGTCTGGCGGTGCTGCGCAACGAAGGCCTGATCACCAGCGAGCAGGGCCGTGGCGTCTTCGTACGCGACGCCACCAAGACCCGCTACGACCTGATGAGCATGCTGATCACCGACCGGAGCCACCCGGCGAAGCCGGACGCGGCCTACAACCAGCCGCCGCGCGGCCCGGACGACGGCCTGGCGGTCGAGCACAGCTACGAGGTGACCGCGGCCGGTGAGAAGCTGGGAGCGGCCTTCGAGATCGATCCCCGGAGCGAGCTGCTCAGCACCACCTTCACCTTCTACATCAGCGGTGACGACACCGCCGAATACCGCACCACGGCCTACATCCCCTATCCGCTGGTCATCGACACCCCGCTGGCCACCCCGTCCGACGAGTGGCCGCAGCCGCCGATCAAGGACCTGCTGGCCACGGTCGGCGTGAAGGTCACCACGGTGGCGATGGACATCGAGTCGCGGATGCCGACGCCGCAGGAGACCTTCGACCTACAGATCCCCGACGGCACCCCGGTCCTCTCCGACCGGCGCCGGTTCCTCGCCGACGACCGGGTCGTGTGCGTGACCGACTCCGTCGGCGTCGCCGACCGGATCGTCTACGGGCTCGACCTCAAGCTGCAGTGAGCCGGCCCGGCCTCAGGCCAGGTCGTGGACGAACTCGGAGAGCTGGGTGAGGTTGCGGCACTCCCGCATCTCGATGATCGAGCCGTAGCGCGTGGCCTCAGAGTCACCGGTGTCCCACTGCGTACGGACCTCGGGGTTGAGCCAGTGGGCGTGCCTGCTCGCGTCGGCCATCGCGCGCAGCGAGTCGACGGCGAGGTCGGAGTAGTTGGACCGGGCGTCGCCGAGGATCAGCAACGACGACTTGGGGTTGAGCGCGTCGGCGTGCCGCTCCTGGAACAGGGAGAAGGCGCGGCCGTAGTTGGTGCGCCCCATCCGGGCCGCGTGCTCGGTCGCCTTCGTCAGCTCGGTCATCGTGTCGACCAGGTCGGCGCCGGGCTTGAAGTAGGACGTGACCTCGTGGATCTCGTCGACGAAGGTGAACGCGCGCACCTTCCCGAACTGCTCGCGCAGCGCGAAGACGAGCATCAGCGTGAAGGTAGCGAAGTTGGACACCGACCCGGACACGTCGCACAGGATCACCAGCTCGGTGCGGTGCGGCCGCTTGGGCCGGAAGCGTAGGTCGACGGGGACCCCGCCGGTGGACATCGAGGACCGGAGCGTACGCCGCAGGTCCACCGCTCCTCGCCGGTGCGCGTGATGCTCCTGGGTGAGCCGCGTCGCCAGCCGGCGCGCCAGCGGGTAGATCTCGCGTCGGAGCGCCTCCAGGTCGGCCCGGCGCGCGTGCAGGAAGTCGAGCTTCTCGATGGTGGGGCGTACGGCGATCTTGGCGATCTGCTCGGGGCCCTTCTCCTCCGCGATCCGGCGGCGGGCGTCGGCCTCGACGAGCCCGCTGAACCGGTCCACGCGCCGGGTCCCGACGCGTGCCGCCTCCTCCTCGGTCCAGCCGCCCTGCTGGAGTCCCTCGATGAGCCGCGAGGTGAGCTCGTCGGTGGAGAGGCGGCGCAGCGCGGTGTAGGACGACCACGAGCTCAGCCCGGGCCCACGACCGGGCATCGCGCCGAAGCGCGCCACCGCCTCGGCGGCCAGCTGCCGGAGCATCTCGACGTCGTCGGCCTCCAGCGCCTCGCTCAACCGCGAGGTGAACTCGGAGAGCGCCTCGGGCCCGTCCTTCGCCACCCCGGCGGCCTCGGCCTCAGCGTCCATCCCCGAGCCGACCATCCGCGGGAAATAGAGCTCGAAGAGCCCGTCGAAGGTGGCTCGCTGGTTGGCGCGCTTGACCAGGGTCGCGGCGTACGCCTCCTTGACCTGCTGACGGTCGTTCCAGCCGATCAGGCCGAGGGCCGTGACCGCGTCGAGGCCTTCGGAGAGCGACACCGGCAGCCCGGCTCCCCGAAGCGCTTCGAGGAACTCGATGTGCCGGTCGAGGAGGGTCACCTCTTCAACCGCAGCTCTCGGACCGCACGGTCGACGTCGGAGGAGTGCTTGAGGACGACGCCGAGGGTGTCGGAGACGGCCTTGTCGGAGAGGTCGGTGATCTCCAGCGCGATCAGGGTGCGCGCCCAGTCGACCGACTCCGCGATCGAAGGCGACTTCTTGAGCTCCAGCTCGCGCAGCCGGCCGACCACGGAGACGAGCTGACGCGCCACCTTGCCGTCGAGCCCGGGCACCTGGGAGAGCACGATCTCGCGCTCCCGGTCGGCGTCGGGGTAGTCGAGGTGGAGGTAGAGGCAGCGTCGCTTGAGTGCCTCGGAGAGCTCGCGGGTGGCGTTGGAGGTGAGCACGACCAGCGGACGGCGGGTCGAGGCCATCGTGCCGAGCTCGGGGATGGTCACCTGGAAGTCGGAGAGCACCTCGAGCAGCAGCCCCTCGACCTCGACGTCGGTCTTGTCGACCTCGTCGATGAGCAGCACCGTCGGCTCCTCACGGCGGATCGCGGTCAGCAGCGGCCGGGTCAGCAGGAACTCTTCGGAGAAGATGTCGTCGTGGGTCTCCTCCCACGCCTGGCCGTCGTTGGCGGCCTGGATGCGGAGCAGCTGCTTCTTGTAGTTCCACTCGTACAGCGCCCGGGCCTCGTCCAGGCCCTCGTAGCACTGCAGCCTGACCAGCTCGGCCCCGGTCGCGCGGGTGATCGCCTTGGCCAGCTCGGTCTTGCCCACACCGGCCGGTCCTTCGACGAGCACGGGCTTCTCCAGCGCCCCCGCGAGGTAGGTCGTCAGCGCGGTCGAGTCGTCCGCGAGGTAGCCGACGTCTCCCATACGGGTGACGGCCTCGGCGGGCGAGGAGAACCAGGAAGACGTACGCGAAGGCATGACGCGACACTAGCGACTCTGGTCCTGGTCTGCTCCCGGTGTCCGGGTGGGACATTCGTCATAGTGCCCGGTGCAGCCGTCACCGTCGGCCCCATCCGTCGTTGTGAAGGACGTGCACTCGGACACTCCGCGACATCTGACGCTGGTCGTCGTCGCCATGAAGGTATGCGCGCTTACCGCGCTGGCGGCCTTCTGTCTGGTTGCCGTCACCACGCCGTCCGAGCCCCGGTCGCTGGCGAAGCGGGAGCAGCCCGAGCTCGCCGCGATGCTCGAGCAGCACCACTGCGTGGCTCCTCCGACGATCGCGCCCTGGCGGCGGCAGAGCGCCATCATCCGCTCCCCGCTCGGCGAGCTGAAGCACGTCCCGCTCGACGTCGGCCAGCGGATCGAGCAGGGCAAGGCCCGAGGCGAGCTGATCGCCTTCTGCGCCGACCCCGCCTCCTAGCGGAGGCGGAGCCGAGCGACGTACGTCAGCTGGCCTCGGCGAGCGTGCTCGCGAACAGCCCGAGCACGCGGTCGAGCGCGACCCGGTCACCCTCGACCTTCAGCCCGGCCTCGGCGATCGCGGCGTCCACGGGGAAGCCCATGAACACGACGCCGGTCCAGGCCGTCGAGTCGCCCGCGATGGTCACGTCGGCATCCTCGAGCGTGCCCTCGGCGAGGTCGAACTGGTTGCCCTTCCACACGAGCCGGAACTGCTGCGGGTCGGCGTCGGGACGGCGGGCGTCGGTCAGCTCCCAGGCGACGCTGATCGGCTCGGGGGTCGTCGCGCTGCCGGCGGGCACCATGGTGCGCATCGCCACCATCACGCCGCTGGGCGTCATCCCGGCGGACATGACCGGGAAGCGGGTCGAGCCGTGGGCCCAGCGTCCGAGCGCCCCGAGGATCGTCTCGAGCTCGCGGCCCCATGGGGTGAGGGCGTAGGCCGTCGTCTTGGTGATGTAGCCGAGCTCGGTCTCGACCACCACGCCGGCGTGCTCGAGGAACTGCAGGCGGTCCTTGAGCTCGTCGGTGCTGACCCCGATCACGGAGGACTCCAGATCACGTGCCGTACGCGGTCCGAACATCAGCTCGCGCACCACGATCAGGCTCCACCGGTCGCCGATCAGGTCCAGTGCGTGCGCGGCCGCGCACGCGTCTCCCAGGTCCCCGTACGTCAGGTTCAGGGTCACGTCGATCCTCTCCGAGTCATTTCGAACCCATCGAGCGTAGTGAGCCCGAACTACGGGTCGTCAGTGCCAGAGGTCCCGGCGTGCCGGCGAAATGCTGAACCCGACGGGGCGCTACCCGATCGTGGCGTACGCAGCAGCCACCCGCTCCACCGCTCGCTGGTCGCCTGTGACGGCCAACGAGCCGACCGGACTCCCGGCGAAGACGACGTCCGCCCAGGCCGACGAGTCGCCGGAGACGGTCGTCGCGGGCGCTTCGTCCGCACCTTCGATCAACTCGAAACGGTCCTCGTCCCAGTGCAGCCGGTAGCGGCGTACGCCCGCGGCGGGACGCCGCTCGTCGTGCAGCTCGATCGCGATCCGGACGGGGCCGTCGCCCCAGTCGGCCATCGTCGCGTAGGGGGCCATGGTGCGCATCGCCACGATCACCCCGTCGGGGGTCATGCTCCCCTCCGCCACCGGGAAGCCGGGCGAGCGCTGCGCCCAGTGACCGAGCGACCGCATCACGTCCTCGAGCCCCTGCCCCCACTCGGTGAGCCGGTAGACGCGGGTCCGTCCGAGGTCGTCGAGCTGGGCCTGCTCGACGACCCCGCTGTCCCGCAGCGCCTTCAGCCTGGAGGTGAGCACAGCGGGCGTGATCCCGACGACGGCCGAGGCCAGGTCGGCGAACCGGCGCGGACCGAGCATCAGCTCGCGGGCGATCACCATGCTCCACCGGTCACCGATGACGTCCATGGCGTGCGCGGTCGCGCAGGCATCACCCAGGTCGGCGTACGTCTGCTTCTTCGGCATCGATCCTCCAAACTCTCTTCACAAGAGTATCAACTATGTTTAACGTAGTCACCATGACCACGACCCCACTGCCACCCGTCGTCGACCGGACGACCTATCTGCACGAGCGCGACGCGCTCCTCGACCGCGAGAAGGAGCACACCCGCGCAGGCGATGCCCTCGCCGCGGCCCGTCGACGGCTCCCGATGACCGAGGTCGACGCGGCCGCACCGCTCGTCGGCAGCGCCGGGCGGGTGAGCCTGCTGGATGCCTTCGAGGGGCGTACGCAGCTCTTCGCGAGCTACCACATGTGGCACACCGGCCATGCCGCCGCCGACCAGTGCGAGGGGTGCACGTTCTTCAGCGGCGGCGTGAGCGAGCTCGGCTACCTGCACTCGCGCGGGGTGACGTACGCGGTCTTCTGCCAGGGGCCCTACCCGGAGAGCTCGCGCTACCGGGACTTCATGGGGTGGGAGATGCCGTGGTACTCCGTGCCCGAGGAGTCGTGGGACGTCCTCGACGCCCGCGGGTTCTTCGGCGGCAAGGTCTGCTATCTGCGCGACGGCGACCGGGTCTTCGAGACGTACCGCACCACCGGACGTGGCGTGGAGCCGATGTCGCCGTCGTACGGGATCCTGGACATGACCGCCTACGGACGACAGGAGACCTGGGAGGACTCACCCGACGGCTGGCCGCGGCGCACGGGCATCGACGGCAGCCAGTTCCGCAGCGAGGAGTCGCCGACGACCAACCACCGCGCCGGCGTGAGCGGTCGCCCGACGGCGCAGTGGTCGCGGCTCGCCGCCGGACGCGACGACGATCTCGGATCCGACACCGCCCCCGCCGCCGACCACTGCTGCCACTGAGGAGCTCCGGATGCGTACGACGATCGCCCTGCCCACCCGCGACCGCTCGCGGTCCCATGTCTTCCTCCGCGACGGCCTCGGCCTCGAGACCCCCGGCGAGCTCGCCGACGACGGGGTCCCCGAACCGCTTCGCGCGACCCTGTCGGACTCCTGCGAGGTGATGATGATCCCCACCGGCGGGTTCAAATGGGTCACCGGCCAGCTCGCGGACGAGCCGATGGACGCGGCGAGCCTCCCGGAGGGCCCGAGGCAGTGCCTGGTCACCATCGAGCTCGGCTCGCGCGGCGATGTCGACGCGCGCTATGCGGCCGCCACGGCTCTCGGCCGCGGCATGATCGAGCCGGAGTCGGCGCCGTGGGGTGAATACCGTGCGGTCGTCGCGGACCCGGACGGGCACCTGTGGCAGCTGACGT
Source organism: Nocardioides sp. NPDC000445 (assembly GCF_040300245.1). Taxonomy (NCBI): domain Bacteria; kingdom Bacillati; phylum Actinomycetota; class Actinomycetes; order Propionibacteriales; family Nocardioidaceae; genus Nocardioides; species Nocardioides sp. NPDC000445. Next base: position 85,871 of record NZ_JBEPDH010000021.1, read on the forward strand.
CCCGCTGAGGTCCGGTCGTGCCGCCCCTAGAATCTCCCCATGGCCGGAGACGACACACGGATGCTGCTGCTGGGAGCAGTGGCGCTGTTCGAGCCCGTCAACGGCTACCAGATCCGGCGCGAGCTGATGTCGTGGCAGGTCGACCTGTGGGCCAACATCAACCCGGGCTCGATCTACCACGCGCTCAGCTCGCTGACCGAGAAGGGCCATCTGACCAGGCACGATCTGGTCGACAACGGGCGTACGGTCGCGGTCTACGAGATCAGCGCCAGCGGCCGGGCCGAGCTGGAGCGCTTGATCACCCGCTCGCTGCAGGTCGTCGACGTCTACAACGGCGTCTCCTTCTACGCCGCGTTCTCGCTGGCGCCTCTGCTGGAGCGCCCCGCCGTCATCCAGCAGCTGAGCGTCCGCCTGCAGGCCCTGGAGCGCACCGACAAGGAGCTCGACGCCGCGATCCGGGCCAACACCCACGTCGCGCCGCCCCACACCGGTGCCGCGCTGCGCCTCCAACTCGACAAGCTCCGCTCCGAGCGGGCGTGGCTGGTGGAGCTCCTGGACGACGTACGCAGCGGCAAGCTCGCCTTCGCCGGCGAGGCTCCCGGCTGGACACCGGCCGAGGACGACCCGGGCTGGCAGATGGACGCCGACCGGAAGCGCTACCGGGAGATGCTGCGCGGCTGAGCCGACGCGGGTCTCGCTCGAATCGGTTTGACATCTCGGGATCAAAACTGAACACTCACGATATTCAAGTTTGAACACCCGAGCAAAATCGGGTGATTGTCGTCGGTCGTCCGTGCTTGTCTGGGACTTGCACGCACAAGGGAGTGACACATGATTCACGCACGCGGCCTGAGGCACACCTTCGCCTCCGGCCATGGCAAGCAGAAGAAAGAAGTCGTCGCGGTCGACGGAGTCGACCTCGACGTCGAAGAGGGCGAGGTGGTCGGCTTCCTGGGCCCGAACGGCGCCGGCAAGACCACCACCCTGCGCATCCTCACCACCCTCCTCAAGCCCACGGCAGGCACCGCCACGGTGGCGGGCTTCGACGTGGCCAAGCAGTCCGTCGACGTCCGGCGGAGCATCGGCTACTGCTCCCAGGTCGGGTCGACCTTCTCGGGTGCGTACGCCGGCGACGAGGTCGTCGACCACGGGATGCTCTACGGGATGTCCAAGAAGGACGCGGTCGCCCACGGGCAGGCGCTCTTCGAGAGGCTTCAGCTCGAAGGGCTGTGGCGCCGCAAGCCCCGCAACATGTCCGGCGGGCAGAAGCGCCGCCTCGACATCGCGATGGCGCTGATCCACGCCCCCAAGCTGGTCTTCCTCGACGAGCCGACCACCGGCCTCGACCCGCAGGCGCGGGCCAACCTGTGGGACCACATCGCCTCGCTGCGTACGGACCACGGGGCCACGGTCTTCCTGACCACCCACTACCTCGACGAGGCCGACACCCTCGCCGACCGGGTCATGGTCATCGACCAGGGCCGCATCGTCGCCAACGACACCCCGGAGAACCTCAAGGCCGCCGTCTCCGGCGACCTGGTCTCCCTGGAGGTCGCCACCGACGAGCAGGTGGCGATCGCCCGCGACAAGCTCAGCTCGATCTCGGAGACCATCGAGGTCGACGAGCGACTGGTCAGCGGCCGGGTGCCGCGGGCCGGGAAGGCCGTCCCCGGCCTGCTGCGCGACCTGGAGTCCAACGGCGTCTCTCTCGAGTCGATCGAGGTCGCCCGCCCCACCCTGGACGACGTCTTCCTGACGCTGACCGGACGATCGCTGCGCGATGCCGACGCAGGCGCCCCCGAGGGCGACGAAGAGAACCAGGAGGCCAAGTGATGACCGAGTTCCAGCAGCCCGTACTCAAGTCCGGCTTCTTCCGGGAGTCGATGGTCGTCTTCAACCGCCAACTGCGGATGAACCTCCGCAACCCGGCCTGGGTGCTGATCGGCGTGATGCAGCCCATCCTCTACCTGGTGCTCTTCGGCCCGCTGCTCGAGCCTCTCATCGAGGAGCTCGGCGGCAACGCCTACAACTGGTTCGTCCCCGGCATGCTCGTCCAGCTCGGCATCTTCGGTGCCATGTTCGCCGGCTTCTCGCTGATCGGCGAGTGGCGCGAGGGCGTCATCGAGGCGGAGCGGGTCACCCCGGCCTCGCGCGGCGCGCTGCTGTTCGGCCGCCTCTACCGCGACCTGCTGCAGATCCTGGTGCAGGCGATCATCCTGGTCGCTCTCGGCCTGGTGATGGGCATGGACTTCAGGCCGGTGGGGATCCTCGTCGGGATCGCGATCACCGTCATGATCGGTGGTGCCGGAGCCGCCGCCTCCAACGCGTTCGCGCTACTCGTGAAGAGCGAGGACGTGATGGCGCCGGTGACCAACATGCTGCTGATGCCGATCCTGCTGCTCTCGGGCATCTTCCTGCCGATGAGCTTCGGTGCCCAGTGGCTCGAGGCGCTGGCCGACGTCATCCCGACCAAGCACGTCGTCGACGCGGTGCGAGCCTCGTTCTTCGGTGACCTCGGGATGGCCGACATCGGCTGGGGCCTCGGCTGGACCGTCGCCCTGTTCGGTCTCGCGGTCTGGTGGGGCATCTCCACGTTCCGCAAGGAGAACGCCTGACTTCTCCGGTGTTCCCTGCACCCCGGCCGATCTAGCGGAAACACCAGCGTCCTCTCAGCGGTGACTCAGCGAGGGGTGGCAAGGTAGGAGTGTGAACAGCCCTGCCACCCCGAGCGAGAGCACCGGCGACAAGCCGCACGTGCTGGTCGTCGACGACGACAAGGCCGTGCGTGAGTCGCTGCGCCGGTCGTTGGAGTTCAACGGCTACGTGGTCGCCCTGGCCGGCGACGGCGCCGAGGCGCTGGCCGGCATCGCCAACCACGACCCCGACGTGGTCGTGATGGACGTGATGATGCCCCGCCTCGACGGCATCGAGGCCACCAAGGCGCTCCGCGCCGCCGGCAACGACGTACCGATCCTGGTGCTGACCGCCCGCGACGCCGTCGGCGACCGGGTCGACGGCCTGGACGCCGGGGCCGACGACTACCTCACCAAGCCGTTCGCGCTCGAGGAGCTGCTGGCCCGGCTGCGCGCGCTGCTGCGCCGGGCGGCCCCGGTCGGCGAGGACGACGAGGAGACGCTGCACTTCGCCGACCTGACCATGAACACCACCACCCGCGAGGTGACCCGGGGTGAGCGTGCCATCGAGCTCACCCGCACCGAGTTCACGCTCCTGGAGATGTTCCTGCGCCGGCCCCGCCGCGTACTCGATCGGTCCTTCATCCTCGAAGAGGTGTGGGGCTACGACTTCCCGACGACCGCCAACTCTCTCGAGGTCTACGTCGGCTATCTGCGGCGCAAGACCGAGGCCGAGGGCGAGGCCCGGCTGATCCACACCGTCCGCGGCATCGGCTACGTCCTGAAGGAGCCGTGAGCAGCGCCGTGACCACGCCGGCAACCAGCTCGCGCTACCGCGGCTCTCTGGCGGGCCGGGTCACCATGCTGACGACCCTCGCGGTCGCCGGCTCGATCGCGCTGATCGCGATCGGGCTCTACTTCGTCGTACGCATCCAGCTGCAGGCCAACATGGACGAGTCGCTGCTGAAGCGGGCGCACGCCGCTGCATCGAATCCGCAGTACATTCACGATGCCCGGGATGGCAGCTACTTCCCGGTCTTCGCTCTGAACGCTGGCGACATCGCGCTCATGTCGGTCAGTCAGAACGGTGACTACTGGAATCCTCAGAAGCGGGCCGATGATGACTTCCCGATTCCTGGCGCACCGGAGGCATTAGTAGCCCAGGGAAAGACGTCTTACGCCGTGCGCACCATCACCACCGACAAAGGCGAGGTGTTCCGCGCAGCCACGGTGCCGGTCTCGGGCACGGACGAGGCGCTGATGCTGGCGCAGTCGCTGGAGCCACAGCAGGCGATGTACAAACGGCTCGGGCTCGTAGTGCTCTTCTTCGGCGCGGCCGGCGTCGTTGCCGCGGCGTTCGCCGGTTGGGTGGTGGCGGCAGGCGGGCTGCGGCCGGTGAGGCGGCTGACCGCCTCGGTCGACCGGATCGCGACCACCGAGGACCTCACCCCGCTCCCGGTCGAGGGCGACGACGAGATCGCCCGGCTGGCCACGTCGTTCAACCGGATGCTGTCCGCCGTCTCCGCCTCCCGGGATCGGCAGCGACAGCTGGTGGCGGACGCCTCGCACGAGCTGCGTACGCCGCTGACCTCGCTCCGCACCAACGTCGAGCTCCTCACCCAGGCCGACGCCTCGATCTCCGGCGAGCAGCGGGCCGAGCTGCTCGGCGACATCCGCGCCCAGATCGAGGAGCTCACCAACCTGATCGGAGACCTCGTCGAGCTGGCCCGCGATGCGCCGGCCGAGCCGACGCTGGAGACCGTGGACCTCTCCGAGGTGGCGGACCGGGCGCTCTCCCGGGTGCGTCTGCGCGCGCCGTCGGTGACCTTCACCGAGGAGATGACGCCGTGGTGGGTCATGGGCGACGCCAGCTCGTTGGAGCGCGCGGTCACCAACCTGCTCGACAATGCCGCCAAATGGTCGCCGGAGTCGGGCACGGTCCACATATCGCTCCGCGACGGCGTGCTCAACGTCGACGACGAGGGCCCAGGCATCGCCGAGGACGACATCCCGTACGTCTTCGACCGGTTCTACCGCTCCACCGAGGCCCGCTCGATGCCTGGGTCGGGGCTCGGCCTCGCCATCGTCCGGCAGGTCGCCGAGCGTACCGGCGGGTCGGTCTCCGCGGCCCGCTCGCCGCACGGTGGCGCACGGATGACCATGCGCCTGCCCGGCTCGACCTCTCCCCGGCCGACCGAACCGCCCACGGCGGTGCTGAACAATTGAGGGTTGAAGCATTGAGATACGCCGTCCTGGCGCCCAGTCTGGTGGCGCTGCTCTCCGTCGCTGCCTGCGGAGCCGAGGAGTCCGCCGATCCGTCGGCCTCCGCCTCCGCATCATCTCCGGAGCATGCCTCCAAGGAGACGTTCAACCCGTGCGACGGGCTCGACATCTCCCCCGTGGAGAAGGCTCTCGGCGCCCAGCTCCGCGTCGAGAAGGGCACCTCGAAAGCACCCCGCTGCGCGTTGCTTCCCGAGGAGTCGGGCGGGACTGCGTACGAACTGAACTACCTGCCCTTCAAGGGCACCCTCGCGGACGCGTGGAAGACCATGGACGTGAAGTCAGGGGAGGTCAGCGAGCCCGCGATCAAGGGGGCTGAGGACGCCCGGCTGGTCAAGCAGCAGGGCGTCAGCTCGTACGCCGTCACTGGCTTCGTCCAGAACGGCACCCTGATCCAGAGCTTCAACTCCGTCGACCTGGAGCCGTACGACGGCGACGCCATGGACCGCGCCGCCCAGGCCCTCCTCGAGCAGCTCAGCGCGAACGCCCCATAACCGAGACGTCACGCGCGTCGGTCGACACGTCACGCGCGCCGGTCGACACGTCACGTTCGTGCCGACTCGGCCGACCGGAGTGACTTCTCGCCTAGTGCTTCTTCGTCTCGCGCCAGGAGCGCTCGAAGGGGAGCCGCCAGGCGTGCGGAGCGATCAGCTGGTGGATCGAGTTGGGTCCCCAGGAGCCGGGGGCGTAGAGGCGTACGGGCGGAGGGTTGTCGAGGAGCGGCTGGGAGATCTCCCAGAGCGTCTCGATGCCCTCGGCGGTGGTGAAGAGGGTGTGGTCGCCACGCATGGCGTCGTGGATGAGGCGTTCGTACGCCTCGAGGACGCCGGTCGAGGAGCTCGTCTCCTGGGTGGCGAACTGCATGGAGAGCTTCTCCAGCTTCATGCCGGGCCCGGGGCGCTTGCCGTAGAACGACAGCGACATCTTCGACTGGTCGGCGAGGTCGAAGGTGAGGTGGTCGGGACCCTGGGTGCCGGCGCCGGAGTTGGCCGGGAACATCGTCAGCGGCGGCTCCTTGAACGCGATCGAGATGATCCGCGCGCCCTCGGCCAGCTTCTTGCCGGTGCGCAGGAAGAACGGAACGCCCGCCCAGCGCCAGTTGTCGATGATCACCTTCATCGCGATGAAGGTCTCGGTGTCGGAGTCGTCGGCGACCTCGTTCTTGCCGCGGTAGCCGGAGTATTGACCACGGACCACGTTGCGCGGGTCCAGCGGCCGGATCGAGCGGAAGACCTTGTTCTTCTCCTCGCCGATCGGGTCGGGGGCGAGCGAGGTCGGCGGCTCCATCGCCATGAACGCCAGCACCTGCATCAGGTGGGTGACGACCATGTCGCGGTAGGCACCGGTGCTCTCGTAGAACGCGGTGCGTCCCTCCAGGCCCAGCGTCTCGGGGATGTCGATCTGGACGTGGTCGATGAAGTTGCGGTTCCAGATCGGCTCGAAGAGTCCGTTGGCGAAGCGGAAGGCCAGGATGTTCTGCGCGGCCTCCTTGCCGAGGAAGTGGTCGATCCGGAAGATCTGCTCCTCGGCGAAGACCTCGTGGATCTTCGCGTTGAGCTCCTTGGCCGACTCGAGGTCGGTGCCGAAGGGCTTCTCCATGATGATCCGGGCTCGCTCGACGAGGTCGGCCTCCTCGAGCTGACGGATCACGTCCTGAGCGGCCTTGGGCGGAACGCTGAGGTAGTGGAGGCGGCGCACGTCGCTGCCGAGCCCCTGGAGCTTCTTCTCGGCGAGCTTCACCGCGTCGGCGAGCGCGTGCGGGCCCTCCTTGGTCGAGACGTAGGAGAGCATCCCCCCGAACGCCGCCCAGCGCTCGTCGGTGATGTCGCCCTTGCCGAACTCCTCGCACGCCTCGCGAGCGAACTCGATGAACTGCTCGTCGGACAGGTCCTCCAGCGATGTGCCGACGATCTGGGCGTCCGTCATCAGCCCGGCCTCGTTGAGTCTGAGCAGGCCAGGCAGCAGTTTGCGGCGCGCCAGGTCACCCGTCGCACCGAAGAGCACGATCACATGTGGCAGGGCTTTGTCATCGATGGTCGCCATGATGAGTCCACGGTAGTCCCCGTTTTATGAACGATCCAATAGACAACGGCCGCCGTCTCAACGTGTCGCCGTCTTTTCACCTGTTTGATCATCTGCCGAGGGAAGCGCGGACCCGATCGGCCTTCAACCGCGCCTCGGCGGCCTCCTCGGCGACGTCGGATCTGACCGTGATCCCGCCGCCCGTGCCGATCTGCCAGGTGTGGGTGTCGTGGGTCGTCAGGGTCCGGATGACGACGCCCAGATCGGCAGGTCCGTCGCCGGAGATCCAGCCGAAAGCACCGGCGTACGCCGCCCTCGGCCCACCCAGCTCGCGCTCGGCGCGCTCGATGACCTCCATCGTGCGCAGCTTGGGCGCACCGGTCATCGACCCGGCGGGGAAGAGCCTGCGCAGCGCCTCGATCGTGGTGATCCCTTCCCTGAGCCGGCCCCTGACGGTGGTGACGAGCTGGTGCACGCTCTCGTAGGACTCCACCTGCATCAGGCCGGGCACCTCCACCGTCCCCGGCTCGCAGACCATCGCCAGGTCGTTGCGGAGCAGGTCGGTGATCATCAGGTTCTCGCTGCGGAGCTTGGGATCGGTACGCAGCAGCTCCGCGTTGGCGGCGTCCTCCGCGGCGTTCACGCCCCTCGGGGTCGTGCCCTTGATCGGCCTCGTCTCGATCACGCGGTCGGCGTCGATCAGGGCGTACCGCTCCGGGCTCGAGCTCAGCAGCCACGATCGATGGTTGGCGATGTCGTGCTGGAGAAACCCGGCGTACGGCGCGGGGTTGATGCTCCTCAGCCGCAGGTAGGTCTCCACCGGGTCGGCCTCGGCGTGGACCGTGGTCCGGTAGGTCAGGTTGGCCTCGTAGGTGTCGCCGGCCCGGAGGGCCTCCTGGACCTGGTCGAAGGCGTCGGCGTAGGCGGCATCTCGGGGTAGTCCGGGAGCGAACTGCCTATTACTCGCCGGTAAATGGGCAGTTCGCTCCCGGACTACCCCGTCATGGTCGAACATCCGCACATGGGACGGGCGCATCCAGACGGCGTCGGGTACGTCCGCCGACGGGGTCGCCGGGAGGTCCGCGCGGCAGGCGTAGCCGAAGTAGCCGAACCACTGCTCCCCCGCGCCGATCTCCCGCTCCAGGACGTGCCAGATGTCGTCCCCGACGACCTCGGAGCGCCCGCCGGTGTGGCGCAGCACCTCGCGGCGAGCGGCGGAGTAGGTCAGCGAGACGTCGTCGTCCTCGAGCCAGCCGATCAAGGACCGCGTGCCGGACCACTCGCGCGCGCCACCACCATCGAGCCAGACGCAGCGCGGGTGCGCGGCGGCGACCTCGGCGAAGAGGTCCTCGACGCTCACCGTGGCCCCGGTCGGCCCAGGCTCTGCTGGTTCAAGAAGTTCGCGACCATCGCCGCGCCGTGCTGGGAGAGCACCGACTCCGGGTGGAACTGGACGCCCTCCAGCGGCAGATCCCTGTGCCGTACGCCCATCACGACCCCGTCCTCGGAACGGGCCGTCACCTCCAGGACGTCGGGGACCGAGACGGCCGCCAGGGAGTGGTAGCGGACCGCCTCGAGCGGCGACGGGATGCCCGCGAAGACCCCGCGACCGTCATGAGTCACCCGGGCCACCTCGCCGTGAGCGGGCTCGATCCGGTCGACGACGCCGCCGTAGGCGGTCACCAGCCCCTGCATCCCCAGGCAGACGCCGAGGACGGGCCGCCCCGCGTCCAGGAGTACGTCCCGCCCGACCGCGAAGTCCGCCGGATCGGCCGGGTGGCCGGGCCCGGGTGAGAGGACCACGTGGGTGTAGCCGGCGAGGTCGCCGAACTTCACCTCGTCGTGCTCCACGACATCCGGAAGGGCCCCGGTGACCTGCGCGACCATGTGGACGAGGCTCCACACGTAGGAGTCGTGGTGGTCGACCACGACGACTCTGGTCATTGGGCGAGCAGATCGCTGACGACGTCGTGGATGAGGTCGTAGCCGCGCTCGGTGAGGACCGACTCCGCGTGGAACTGGATGCCGGCGTAGTGCGGACCGGAGATCGCATGGATGTCACCCGTCTCCGGATCGGCGTCGACCGACACTCCTGCGGGCAGCTCCGTCGACCCCACCCGTCCGACGAACGTGTTGTAGAAGCCGACCCGCTCGCGACGCGGCCGCCCGCCGAACCCGAGACCGACGCGCGTCTGGGTGCCCTGGAAGACGATGTCCTTGTAGTGCAACCCGATCCCGAGCTGGTGGCACAGCGCCTGGTGGCCGAGGCAGACCGCCAGGAACGGCTGCTCGGTCTCGAGCAGCGATGCCACGGCGGCACGCAACTTGGCCATCTTCGGATCAGTGCCATCGCGCGGGTCGCCCGGCCCGGGCCCGACGATGACGAGATCGGCACCCGCGAAGGCGCCGTCCTCGTAGTCCTCGTGCCGCACGACCGACGAGGTCATGCCGAGCACCCGCAGGACGTGGCGCAGCATGCGTACGAAATCGTCCTCGCCATCGAGGATCACCGCGTGCTTGCCGGCGAGGTGAGCCGAGGGCTCCTCGTCGCCCTGGTCGGTGAGCCAGAACGACGACAGCCGGCGGTTGCGGGCGGCCAGGGTCAGCAGCAGGTCCTCGTCGTTGACCAGCTCGGAGACGTCCTGGGCGAGCGCGGGCGCCGCCGGCACCAGCCCGAAGGCCGACAGGATCCCGCCGGCCTTGGCGTGCGTCTCGGCGACCTCGTACGTCGGGTCGGAGTCGCGCACCAGCGTCGCGCCGGCGCTCACCTTGAGCTCACCGGAGAGCGACACGTCCGCGGTGCGGATCACGATCGGCGAATCGACCGTCGGGGCACCGGACTCGTCACGGCCGAGCAGCGCGAGGGCGGCGCCGTAGTAGCCACGGCCCTCCGGCTCGTACTTCTTGATCAGCCGGCACGCGTTCTCCACCGGCGAGCCGGTGACGGTGGCGGCGTACATCGTGTCGCGCAGGATCTCGCGCGGGTCGCGGGCCGAGCGACCCGCCAGCAGATACTCGGTGTGGATCAGCCGCGACATCGGCTTCAGGAACGGCCCGAGCACCTGGCCGCCCTGGTCGCAGATGTCGCACATCATCTTGAGCTCCTCGTCGACCACCATGAAGAGCTCGTAGACCTCCTTCTGATCCGTCAGGAAGTCGGTCAGCTGCCCCTTGAGGTCGTGGGCGATCTTCTCCGGGCTGCCCTCGAGGTCGCGCGGCAGCCGGAAGGTGCCGGAGATCGGGTTCATCCGGACGTCGCCACCGTGGACGCTGACGTGCCGCTCGGGCGAGGCGCCGATGAGGTAGCGGTCGCCGGTGAAGAAGCAGTAGGTCCAGTACGCCCCGCGCTCGCGCTCCAGAAGACGACGCAGCACGGTCAGCGCGCGGTCGTGGTTCCAGTCGTCGAGCTGGGCGCGGTAGTGGCGGCCGATCACGAAGTTGGCGCCCTCGCCCTGGCCGATCTCGTCCTCGATGACGGTCTTGACCAGGTCGGCATAGGTGTCGTCGTCCACGTCGAACCCACCGCGGTCGGTGAACTCGACGGGCACGTCCGGGAGCGCCTCGATGACCTCCGCGACGGAGAACTCCCACTCGCGCTCCACGTCGACGACCACCAGCGGGGTGCCGTCGTCGTGGGCCTCGAAGCCCCGCTCGCTCACCTGCCGGAACGGCACCGCGAGCAGCCGGTCTGCCACCTTCCCCGGTTCCGGGGTGCCCTCCTCGAGGGGTACGTCGAGCAGCGACTCGACCACGGACCGCGTGCCTGCCAGCATGCCGACCGTGTCGCGGTCACCCGCTCGCGACGAGCGCCGGATGATCGCCCACGCCTCGTGCCCCGTGATCTCCTCGATCGCGGTCTTGGCAGGCGTCTGGGTCGTCATGGGATGAGCCTAATCCGCGCGCTGACGCGTGACCCATTCGATTCGGATGGTGGGCCGTGCAACCCCGCGGTGCTCCGAATCCGTTGACAGTGCGTGAGACGTTCCCAAGACGCCGAATTCGAGGCCTTCGTACGCCGCCACCGAGCGCCGCTCGTCGGCACTGCACGGCTGCTGACCGCCGGCGACGCCCACCTGGCCGAAGATCTGGTCCAGTCGACCCTGGTCAAGGTCTATCTGGCCTGGGGGCGAGCGTCCCAGCACCCCGCTGCGTACGCTCGCCGGACCCTGGTCAACTGCCTGACCGACCACCGCAGGCGCCCGTTCTTCCGGCGGGAGCAGGGCGCGGTCACGCTCCCCGAGGCACCGGTCGAGGATCCGGCGATGGTCGATCCCGAGCTGCGCGCGGCCGTCGTGCTCCGCCATGTCCACGACCTCTCGGTCGAGGAGGTCGCCGACGCGCTCAGCTGCTCGACCGGAACCGTGAAGTCCCAGACCGCACGCGGCCTGGACAAGCTCCGGGCGCTGCTCACCCCCACCCAACTGACAGGAGACTCCCGATGAACGACGTGATCGACCGCCTCGCCCGCCTGACCCCGTCCCCGTCCGCCGCGGCGACCGAGGACGCCACCGCCGACCTGCGCCGCGGCCACCGGGCGCTCTCCCGGCGCCGTATCAAGCGCGCCGCGCTCGGCGGCGCCGCGCTGACCCTCGCGGTCGGTGGCGCCTTCAGCGGGATCGCGCTGACCTCCGGCGACGAGGTCGCACCGATCTCCCAGGCCGCCGACAACGTACGCCTGGTAGACTACGACGGCGCCCAGATGCCCGGTTACACCGTGGCGAAGGTGCCCGAGGGGTTCGTGCTGCAGGGATCCGACCAGTACGTCCTCGCCGTCGCTCGCCCCGACGACAAGTCCTCCATCAGCGACTTCCGGGACAAGATCGTGGTGACCCTCGAGTCGCCCTCGTCGCCCGCCGAGGGCGCCACCGACACCACCGTCGACGGCCAGCCCGCCACCCTCGTCACCACCCCCGACGGCGCGACGATGCTCAAGTACGCCTACCGCGACTTCACCGTCGTGATCCAGATGTGGAACACCATCCACCTCTCCGACAAGCAACTCGTCGAGTTCGCCGAGGGCGTCGAGGTCACCGCCGACGCCAAACCCTCCGTCGGCTGACCCTCCTCACGACGCCCACCCACGCGGCTAGGCTGCGCGGGTGGGCGTCAACGATCTGAGCAACGACGAGTTCGAGCGCCTCTACGGGCCCTGGGCATCGCACACCCCGGTCGACGTGGCCGCTCTCTTCGAGGGCTATCCCGGCACCTGGTGGATCGCGGGTGGGTGGGCGATCGAGGCATTCACCGGCGTACGTCGTGAACACGAGGACACCGACACCTGTGTACTCCGCAGCGAGCTCGCCGTGCTGCGCAAGCATCTGGCGGGGCGCTTCGACGTGTGGGCGGCCGGCACCGCTGCGCTGCGTCCGCTACTTCCGGACGACGATCCCGGCGGCGCCGCGGACGATCTCCTCTGGGAGACCGAGGGTCAGGTCTGGACGCGGCGGAGCGCTCAGGATCCCTGGGAGTACGACCTGCTGCTCAACCCCGGCACCGCCGATGAGTGGGTCTACCGGCGTGAGGAGTCGATCCGGATGCCGATGTCCGAGGCGGTCTGGGAGCGCGACGGGATCCGCTATCTCCAGCCCGAGATCCAGCTCCTCTACAAGGCCCTAGGGCTCCGCTCGAAGGACCAGCTCGACTTCGACAACACCGTGCCGCTGCTCGACGACCCCCGGCGTCGCTGGCTGCGGCGGGCGCTCGAGCAGACCCTTCCAGACCACCCCTGGATCGCCGCCCTTTAGGAGACGGTGGTCAGCAGCTGGGTCGCGCGGGTGAGGACGACGTAGAGCGTGGCGCGGCCGGTGGCCGACTCGCGTTCGATCTCGTCGGGGCTGACCACGACGATGCCGTCGAACTCCAGGCCCTTGGTGTCCAGGCCGGTGAGGACGACGATGCGGTCCTCGCCGGAGGGCACCGAGGTCGGGTCCGCGGCAGAGGCAGCAGCCGAAGGAGCGTCGGCCGCGAACTCCGACCAGGACGCGAGCCACGAGTTGACCTCGGAGCGGCGCGCGACCGGGACCACGATGCCGACGGTGCCGCCGACCTGCGACGCGATCTCGGCGACCGCCTCCCGGGTGGCCTTCTCCAGGTCGACCGAGTGCTCGATGACCCGCGGCTCGACGCCGGTGGAGCGGACCGCGGTCGGCAGGTCGGCGTTGAGGCCGACCCGCTCGGCGTAGGCCGCGGCGAAGTCGTAGATCTCGGCCGAGTTGCGGTAGTTCGTGGACAGGTGGAACGCGTGGACCGGCTTGCCCTCGAGCGCCTTGGCACGGGCGGCCTCGGCCTCCTCCGCCACCGGCCACGAGGACTGGGCGGGGTCGCCGACGATGGTCCACGAGGCCGTACGTCCCCGGCGACCGACCATCCGCCACTGCATCGGGGTCAGGTCCTGGGCCTCGTCGATGAGGATGTGGGCGAACGGGTCGTCGTCGATCCGGTACGTCGGCGGGCGCCAACCACGGCCCGAGGCGAACTCGCGGTCGGAGGCGGTCATCAGCTCGGCGATGTCGATGCCGCTCTGGTCGGCGTCGCGCTCGTCGGCGACCTGCTCGGGGATGTCGCCGATCGCGTAGCGGAGCTCATCGAGCAGCGGGATGTCCTCGATGGCCAGGTCGGCATCGGTCAGGCCGCGTCCGGCCCACGACTTGAGGAGCAGCTGCTGCTCGTCGTGCGTCAGGATTCCCTCGGAGACGCGGGCGAGGAACTCCGGCTCGCGGAGCCAGCCGAGCACCTCGCGCGCCTCCAGCGCCGGCCACCAGGCGGCCGCGAACTCGAGGAAGGCGGGGTTGTCGAGCATCTCGTCGTTGAAGACCTCGCGACCACGCTCGCGGCCGCGCTCGCCGCGTACCTGCCGCCAGAGGATGTCGAGAAGCATCTGAGGTACGCGACGCAGCTGCTGGTTGCGCCGGCCCTGGCTCATCAGCTGACGCCGCAGCTCACCGAGCCGCTTGCCGTCCAGGCGCAGCGAGTCGTCGCGGTAGAAGACCTTGAACTCGCGCGGGGAGCCCGGCGCCTGCTGACGTGAGGCGCGACGCAGCACCTCGGCCATCCGGACCGAGCCCTTCACGTCGGCGACGGCGGGGTCGTTGTGCCACGTCGCGCGTACGCCGTCCACGACCTCACCCAGGGAGCGCAGCGCCACCGCGGTCTCACCGAGGCTCGGCAGGACGCGTTCGATGTAGCGCATGAAGACGCCCGACGGCCCGACGATGAGCACGCCGCCGGACTCGTAGCGGCGACGCTCGGTGTAGAGCAGGTAGGCGGCCCGGTGGAGAGCCACCACGGTCTTGCCCACGCCCGGACCGCCAGAGATGGTCGTGACGCCCTTGCCCGGCGCGCGGATGGCCTTGTCCTGCTCGGCCTGGATGGTCGCCACGATGGAGTGCATCGTGCGGTCGCGGGCACGGCTGAGCTGGGCGATGAGCGCGCCCTCGCCGACGATCGGCAGGTCGGCACCGGAGCGCTCCAGCGCCTCGGCGTCGAGCAGCTCGTCCTCGACACCGATCACGCTCTGCCCCTCGGAGCGGAGCACCCGCCTCCGGATCACCGACCGCGGCTCGACCGCCGTGGCCTGGTAGAACACCGCAGCCGCCGGCGCCCGCCAGTCGATCAGCAGCGAGTCACGCTGCGCGTCGCGCAGACCGATCCGGCCGACGTAGCGCGGCTCGGCGTCGACCGACGGGTCGAGGTCGAGGCGACCGAAGACCAGCCCCTCGTGAGCGGCATCGAGCTGCGCGATGCGTCGCGCCGCCTGGAAGGCGAACGCGTCGCGCTCGACCAGACCACCTTCATGGCCCAGACGTCCACGGTCGCGGCCCTCGGCGGCCAGCTCCTGCGCAGCGCGCGCCGACTCTCCCAGCTGGAGGTAGACACGATCTACGAACCCCTGCTCCTGAGCGATCTCGCGCTCAGCCAGCTTGTCGTTCAACTGGATGTTCCCCCGTCACAAAGATCCACACCCGCCGTGCGCCCCCCATGGCGCACGGCAAGGAGATAACTCTACCCCCGACGTGGTGTTATGCGAGCACGGGTGCCACCAGTCGGCTACCGCTTGCGGGACAGGAACGCGGTCATCGCCTCGCGGGCCTCGTCGGAGCCGAAGAGGCGGGCGGAGAGGGCGGCCATCTCCTCGCCGCCGGCGTCGATGTGCTCGACCAGGCCTCGGACCATGAGGCGCTTGGTCTCGCGCAGTCCCTGGGGGGAGCCCTCGAGCAAAGAGGATGTGATGGCGGCGACCTCGTCGTCGAGCGAGGCGGCGGGGACGGCGGCGGTCAGGATGCCGATGCGGGCCGCCTCGGCGGCGTCGAACTTGTCGCCGGTGAGGAAGTAGCGGGAGGCGGCGCGGGCGTCGATCCGGGGCAGGATCGAGAGGGAGATCGCGGCGGGGGCCAGGCCGAGCCGGACCTCGGTGAGCGCGAACGAGACGGTGTCGGCGGCGATCGCGATGTCGGCGGCGGCAACGAGCCCGAGACCCCCGGCGCGCACCGGTCCCTGGACCTTCGCCACGACGGGCTTGGTCAGGGCGACGATGGTGCGCTGGAGACGTACGATCCCGCGGGTGCCCTCCTCCATCGGCACCGTCGCGGCCTCGGAGAGGTCGGCGCCGGAGCAGAAGACGGTGCCCGTGGCCTGGAGCACGACCGCCTTGACGGAGGTGTCCTTGTCGGCCGCGTGCAGCGCCTCGAACAGCTCGGTGACCAGCTGGCGGGAGAGCGCGTTGCGGTTGGCCGGCGAGTCGAGGGTGATGGTGGCGACACCCTCGGCGACGTCGAGGCGGACGAGCTCAGCGTTGGTTTCAGGCGACTCAGTCATGGGGCAGACCTTACGGTGCTTGACTGGAGGTGTGGACCGGGTCCTCGATGCGTTCTCCGCCATCCCCCGGGAGGGCTTCCTCCCTCCCGAGGAGCGCAGCTTCGCGACGTTCGACCAGCCGCTTCCGATCGGCCACGGACAGACCAACTCGCAGCCGCGGACGGTGGCCGACATGCTCCGTCTTCTCGAGGTCGCACCGGGTGACAAGGTGCTCGACGTCGGCTCCGGGTCGGGCTGGACCACCGCGCTGCTCGCCCACCTGACCGGCCCGGAGGGCAGCGTCATCGGGGTCGAGCTGGAGCCCTCGCTGGTCCGGTTCGGGCGCCGGAACCTGGCCGCGACCGACCAGCCGTGGGCCCGCATCGAGAAGGCGAAGGCCGGGGTCCTCGGGTGGCCTCGGCAGGCTGCGTACGATCGCATCCTCGTCTCCGCCGAGGCCGAGGCCCTGCCGCGCGAGCTGATGGACCAGCTCGCCTCGCCCGGGCGGATGGTGGTCCCGGTCGCCGGGCTGATGATGCTGGTGGAGCGGAACGAGACGGGCGTGGCGCGACTCAGCAGCCACGGCTGGTATCGCTTCGTGCCGCTGCGGAGGAAGCCCTAAGAGCTCGTACGCCGCTCCGGCTCGCCCTCGTCGGGATGCGGCACCGCGCGCAGCTGGCCCGGCGGCACCGGGGGCGGTGGCTTGGTCGGCGGCAGCGGCCGGCTGAACTCGTCGTGGCGACGGATCCGCCTCGCGGTCTTGCGGAGCCAGGAGGGGTCCATGACGATCTCGTGGGTGTCGCCGTCGGGACCGTCGAACGTGACCGCGACCGTCTCGAAGCCCTTGTGACGCTGCATCAGGGCGTAGCTCGCGTAGGCGCGGCGGTCGGCCTCGGTCAGCTCGACGTCGTCGGTGAAGAGAGTCAGCAGCGCGCGCGGCCACAGGTGGCGGGCGTAGACCACGTTGACCTCGATCGAGATCACCACCATCAGCGCCGCGATGTAGAGGAAGGCGACGAGACCGAGGACCAGCGCGAAGGTCTGGTTCATGCCACGGGTGGCGGCGAGCACGTGCTGGACGAACTCCGCACCGAAGTACTGCAGCACCTGCCACAGCATCGCGAACGTGAGGGCTCCCGGGAGAGCGTGGGCGAGGGCGTGGTCGCGCGTGGTGGCCATCCGGAAGACGACGCAGAGCATGCCGGTGACGATCACGATGGTGCCGAGGATCACCAGCCAGTAGCCGACGTCGACCGCCTTGAACCCGAGGAAGTCGGTGCGGCTCAGCACCAGCGACAGCGCGGTCACCGAGAGGATGGCCAGACCGCCGGCGGCGAGCATGAGCAGCGACCGCACCCTCAGCAGGATCGGGTTGGGGCGGCTGTTGCGCGGCACGGACCAGGCTGTGTTGACCGCGTTCTGCAACGAGAGGCCCAGGCCGAGCGCACCGTAGAGGGCGGTGAGACCACCGATGACGATCGCGCTGGACGAGCCGGTGAGCTCCTTGCGGCCCAGCTGGTCACCGATGATCGGGAACTGCGCCAGCGCCGTGTCGAGCACCGCCTCCTGCAGGCTCGGGTTGCCCTCCAGCACGAAGCCGAGGATCGAGGAGGCCAGCAGCAGGATCGGGAAGACGGCCACGAAGGCGTAGTAGGTGATGATCGCGGCGAGGTTGTTGCCCTGGTCGTCCCAGAACTTGTACAGGACGGCCAGCGGGAACGCGACCGGCGGAAACCGGCGCTGAGCCCGATCCATTGCCGTCGCCGCTCCAGCCATAAGGGTCAGGCTAACCCCTGTGTGACCCGATAGATTGAACGTCGGTCAGGTCAGCAGGCCAGCACACTCGAGGAGATGACCCACCAGATGTCGAACTTCGGCCCGCCGCCCGGGCCACCGCCAGGCGCACCTCAGGGCCCCACCCATGGACCGGGCGAGCAGCCCCAGGCCCCGCCGTGGGCACAGCAGTCGTACGTCCCCGCCGGCCCGCCGCTGGCGACCTGGGGTCGCCGCGCCGGCGGCGCGCTGATCGACGCGGCGCTGCTGGTGCCGTTCTATCTGGTCGCCGGTGTGGGAGGGGGGTTGTCTCAGGAGTCCGGCTTCTTCGTCACCATCTTCGGCCTGCTGGTCACCCTGGTCGGCTGGCTGGGGTTCATCGGCTTCGCCGTCTGGAATCACGTCCTCAAGCAGGGCCGCACCGGCCGCACCATCGGCAAGAGCGTCGTCGGGATCAAGCTGGTCCGCACCGAGTCACAGGCGACGACCGGCGTCCCGATGGCGCTGGGGCGGCAGTTGCTCCACGTCCTTGACGCGTTCTGCTTCATCGGCTACCTGTGGCCGCTGTGGGACGACAAGCGGCAGACCTTCGCCGACAAGATCGTCGGCACGCTGGCTGTGGTGGAGCCGCGTGTGCGCTGACTTTTACGTTGAGTTGTGGCCATACTCTGGCCCATGTCTAACTACGGCCCGCCTCCTGGCGCCCCGCAGGACCCCTCCGGCCAGCCCCTGCCGCCGACTCCGCCGCCCGCACCGGCCTACGGTCAGCCCAGCGCTCCGCCGCCTCCGCCCGCGCCGGGCTACGGCGCCGCTCCGGCCGCTCCCGGCTACGGCGCCGCCCCGGCCGGGTACGGCTATGGAGCCCCGACCCCGCCGTACGCCTCCTGGGGCGCACGCGCGGGTGCCTTCATCATCGACGGACTCGTCGGCGCGGTGGCCATGATCCCGTTCTGGATCGGCTACGGCCTGCTCATCGGCGGAGCCGCCTCCGGTGGTGTCTCGGAGTATGACCCGAACACCGGCATGTACACCCCCGCCGGCGAGCCCAACGGGGCCATGATGGCCATCGGCGGGCTGCTCATGTTCATCGGCTTCCTCGTGTCCCTTGCCTTCCTGTTCTGGAACTACGGCCTGAAGCAGGGCAAGACGGGCTACTCGATCGGCAAGGGCGTCCTCGGGATCAAGGTCGTCAAGGAGGCCGACGGCCAGGTCCTCGGCACCTGGTTCTCGATCGGGCGCTTCTTCGTCCACTACCTCGACCAGCTCGCCTGCTACATCGGCTACCTGTGGCCGTTGTGGGACGACAAGCGGCAGACCTTCGCCGACAAGATCCTCAGCACGATCGTCGTCATCGAGCCGAAGAAGTAGAGCCAGACGTACGCATCAGGGCCGGTCGCTCACGCGACCGGCCCTGTTCTCATTTTCGCCGTGATCAGTAGGACTTCGGGAGCCCCAGGGTGTGCATGGCGATGTAGTTGAGGATCATCTCCCGGCTGACCGGGGCGATCCGCCCCAGGCGGGCGGCGACGAGCTGGTTGGCCAGGCCGTACTCGACCGTCAGGCCGTTGCCGCCGTGGGTGTGGACCGCGGCATCGGTGGCGTTGCAGGCGACCTCGCCGGCGGCGTACTTGGCCATGTTGGCGTACTCCCCGGCACCGGCGTCGTCGCCGGCGTCGTAGAGCGCGGCGGCCTTCTGCCACAGCAGGCGGGCCTGCTCCAGCTCGATCTTGACCTTCGCGAGCGGGTGCGCGATGCCCTGGTGGGAGCCGATCGGGGCGTCCTTCCAGACCGACCTCGACCCCGCGTACTCGACCGCCTTGGCGAGCGCGTAACGCGCCATCCCGCAGGAGAGGGCGGCGCCCATGATCCGCTCGGGGTTGAGGCCCGCGAAGAGCTGCCAGATGCCGCCGTCCTCGTCGCCGACGAGCGCGTCGGCGGGAAGACGTACGTCGTCGATGAAGAGCGTGAACTGCTTCTCCGGCGCCTCCCAGGCCATCGGGATGACCTGCTTGGTGAAGCCCTCGGAGTCGGTCGGGACCACGAAGAGGGCGGGCTTGAGCTTGCCGGTCTTGGCGTCCTCCGTCCGCGCGACGATGAGGACCGAGTCGGCCTCGTCGACACCGGAGATGAAGGTCTTCTGACCGTTGAGCACCCAGCTGTCGCCGTCGCGCTTCGCCGTCGTCGTGATCTTGTGGGAGTTGGAGCCGGCGTCGGCCTCGGTGATCCCGAAGGCCATCAGATGCGAGCCGTCGGCGATCGCCGGCAGCCAGCGCTTCTTCTGCTCGTCGGTGCCGCAGCGGCCGATGATGCTGCCGCAGATCGCCGGGCTGACGACCATCATCAGCAGCGGAGCGCCGGCGGTCGCAGCCTCCTCGAGCACGGCGGCCAGGTCGCTCATGCCACCCCCGCCACCGCCGTACTCCTCGGCGATGTTGACGCCGAGGAACCCGTTGCGGCCCATCTCGAGCCACATCTCGGTCATCTTGCCGCCCTCGCGGGCCTGCTTGGCGACGAAGTCGTGGCCGTACTTGCCGGCCAGCTTCGCCACCGCCTCCCGCAGCGCGGTCCGCTCCTCGGGCTCGCCGAACGGATTGGGCACAGTTGCAGTGGTGGTCATGCTGTCTCCTCTACGACGGCCAGCACCTCACCGGCGGCGACCTGGGTTCCTGGTTTGACGTTGATCTGAGCGAGTACGCCGTCGGTGGGCGCGGTCACCGTGTGCTGCATCTTCATCGCCTCCAGAACCAGCAGCGGCTGGCCCTCGGTGACGTCGCTGCCGGTCTCGGCGAGCACGCTGATGACCGATCCCGGCATCGGCGCCAGCAGGCTTCCGGGCTGGGTCTGGGTCGCGGGGTCGGTGAACCTCGGACGCTTCCGCAGCGCGGTGTGGCCGAACGAGGAGTCGACGTCGATCCGGTCCCCGGCGACGGCGATCTCGTACGCCGTGCGCAGCCCGTCCCGCTCCAGCACAACCCGGCTCTGACCCGCATCGATGACCTCGAAGCCGTCGATGCGATAGCCATCGCGGGTGCCGTACCACTCCACGACGAGGCCAGCCTCGGAGTCATCCTCGAAGACCGTCCGCTGCGGCTGGCTCGTGACGTTGCGCCAGGCGACCGGGAGCCCTGGGCGGCGGGTCGCCTCGGCCAGCGCGACCGCTGCCGCGACCGCGGCACCGGGGTCTTCCGTGCGTGGAAGGAATTTTTCTTCCGCGAGAAGAGAGGTGCTGACCTCACCGGACCGGAACGCCTCCAACCCGAGGATCCCGATCAGCTGCTCCCGGTTGGTCACCAGGCCATGGATCTTGGCCGTACGCAGCACCCCGACGAGCCGCCGGATCGCCGCGTCGCGCGTGGGGGCGTGCACGATCACCTTCGCCAGCATCGCGTCGTAGAAGGTGCTGACCTCCGAACCCGACGTGTAGCCGGCATCGACGCGCGCATCCCCCGGAAACTCGAGCGTCGTCAAGGTCCCCGACTGCGGCTGATAGTCGGCTGCCGGATCCTCGGCGTAGAGCCGTACCTCCACCGCATGCCCAGTCACATCGGTGGTCGAGCTTGTCGAGACCCCCGAAACTCCCTCGGCCACCGCGATCTGCAGCTCCACCAGATCTACCCCATGAACCAGCTCGGTCACCGGGTGCTCGACCTGCAGGCGCGTGTTCATCTCCAGGAACCAGAACCGCTCCGAGGCGGCGTCGTAGAGGAACTCGACGGTCCCGGCGCCGCGGTAGTCGATCGCCGCGGCGGCGTTCCGGGCGGCCTCGTGGAGCGCCGACCGGACGGTGTCCGGGAGCAGCGGAGCCGGCGACTCCTCGACGACCTTCTGGTGGCGACGCTGCACCGAGCAGTCGCGCTCGCCGAAGACCGCCACATTGCCGGCTCCGTCGCCGACGACCTGGACCTCGACGTGGCGGCCGGCCTCGACGTACGGCTCGACGAAGACGGTCCCGTCCCCGAAGGCGGACGCGGCCTCGGCCTCGGCCTTGGCGATCTCGGCACCGAGAGCCTCGAGCGAGCGGACGATCCGCATCCCGCGGCCACCCCCGCCGGCGGAGGCCTTGACCAGCAGCGGCAGGTCGGACTCGACCGGCGAGGCCGGCGCCTCCAGCACCGGGACCCCGGCGGCGGCCATGATCTTCTTGGCCTCGATCTTGGAGCCCATCTGCTCGATCGACTCGGGCGCCGGCCCGATCCAGACCAGACCGGCCGCCTCGACGGCGCGGGCGAAGTCGGCGTTCTCCGACAGGAACCCGTAGCCCGGGTGGATCGCGTCGGCGCCGGCCACCTTGGCCGCCTCGATGACGAGGTCGGCGCGGAGGTAGGTCTCGGCCGGGGCGTTGCCCGGGAGGCGTACGGCATGATCCGCCTCCGCCACGAACGGCAGGTCCGCGTCGGCGTCGGAGTGCACCGCGACGGTCTCGATGCCGAGCTTGCGGGCGGTGCGGAAGACACGCGAGGCGATCTCGGCGCGATTGGCGACGAGGATTCGACTGATGGTCATGGCAATCACATCCTGAAGACGCCGAAGTTCATGGCGCCTTCGATCGGTCGGGTGGCGATGGCAGAGAGACAGAGGCCGAGGACGGTGCGGGTGTCGCGCGGGTCGATGACCCCGTCGTCGTAGCCGAGGCCGGAGAGGAACATCGGCAGCGACTGCTCCTCGACCATCCCCTCGACCATCTCCTTGACGCCCTTGAACCCGTCGGCGTCGAAGACCTCGCCCTTCTTCTCGGCCGACTCGCGGGCGACGATCTCCATCACGCCGGCGAGCTGGGCCGGCCCCATGACCGCGGACTTGGCAGAGGGCCACGTGAACAGGAAGCGGGGGTCGTACGCGCGGCCGTTCATGCCGTAGTTGCCCGCGCCGTAGCTCGCACCCATGATCACGGTCAGGTGCGGGACGGTGGAGTTGGAGACCGCGTTGATCATCAGGGCGCCGTGCTTGATGATGCCGCCCTGCTCGTACTCCGTGCCGACCATGTAGCCGGTCGTGTTGTGCAGGAACAGCAGCGGGGTGTCCTTCTGGTTGGCGAGCTGGATGAACTGCGCCGCCTTCTGGGCCTCCTCGCTCATCAGTACGCCGCGGGCGTTGGCGAGGATGCCGATCTCGTAGCCGTGCAGCCGCGCCCAGCCGACGCAGAGGCTCGGTCCGTAGAGGGGCTTGAACTCGTCGAACGCGACCTCGTTGTCAGGACCGGTCCCGTCGACGATCCGCAGGATCGCCTCGCGCGGGTCGAAGGGCTCCTTGAGGTCGGTCGGGATCAGGTCGAGCAGGCCGTCGGGGTCGAGCTCGGGCTCGTAGCTCGCCTTCGGCTGCGGACCGCGTTTGCGCCAGTTGAGCCGGGCCACGACGCGTCGCGCCTGCCGGATGGCGTCGTGCTCGTCGACGGCGAGGAAGTCGGAGGAGCCGGAGATGCGCGAGTGCATCTCGGCGCCGCCCAGCGACTCGTCGTCGGTGTCCTCGCCGGTGGCCATCTTGACCAGCGGCGGGCCGGCCAGGAAGACCTTCGCGCCCTCCTTGACCATGATCACGTAGTCGCTCATGCCGGGGACGTACGCACCACCGGCCGTGGAGTTGCCGAAGACCACCGAGATGGTCGGCTGCTTGCGGGCGGAGGCTCGCGTCAGGTCGCGGAACCCCTTGCCGCCGGGGATGAAGATGTCCTTCTGGGTCGGCAGGTCGGCACCGCCGGACTCGGTCAGGTTGATCGTCGGGAGACCGTTCTTCTCCGCGATCTCCGCGGCCCGGAAGGAGCGCTTGAGGGAGTAGGGGTTGAGCGCCCCGCCCTTCACCGTCGGGTCGTTGGCGACGATCATGCACTCGACGCCCTCGACCACACCGATACCGGTGATGATCGAGCCACCGACCGGGAAGTCGCTGCCCCAGCCGATCAGCGGCTGGGTCTCCAGGAACGGGCTGCCCTCGTCCAGCAGCAGCTCGATCCGCTCGCGGGCGAGCAGCTTGCCGCGCGCCTTGTGGCGGGCGACGTACTTCTCGCCGCCTCCTGCCGCCGCCTTCGCGTGCTCGGCGTCGAGGGCCTCGATCTTCTCGAGGAGGGCTTCTCTGTTGCTCATCGATCCAGTCCCAACAGCTTGGCGGCCAGGTCCGTCATCACTTCGGTGGCTCCTCCTCCGATCGGCAGGATCCGGGCGTCGCGGTAGTGCCGCTCGACCTCGGTCCCGTGCATGTATCCCGTCCCGCCGTGGAGCTGGACGGCCTGGTCGACGACCCAGGTGCAGGCCTCGACCGCTGTCTGCTTGGCCAGCGCCGCCTCGGCGATCGTGGCCTGGGTGGACCCTTCGCGGTCGTAGCGCGCGACCACGGCGTGGGTGTAGGCCTTGGCCACCTCGACCTGCCGGTGCATCTCGACCAGCTTGTGACGTACGACCTGACGCTTGATCAGGGGCTCACCGAAGGTCTCGCGCCGGCGGCAGAAGTCGGCGGTGAGCGCCAGGCAGCGGGCGGCAGTGCCGTAGCCCTGCACGGCCAGCGCGATCCGCTCGGTCACGAACGCCTCGGCGATGTAGATGAACCCGGCGTTCTCGTCACCGACGAGGTTGGCGGCGGGGACGCGTACGTCCTCGAAGGCGAGCTCCGCGGTGTCGGAGCAGTGCCAGCCCATCTTGGCCAGCTTGCGAGTGACCGTGAAGCCGGGGGTGTCCTTGTCGATCACGAGCAGGCTGATGCCGCCGGCGCCCTTCCCGCCCGTGCGGACGGCGGTGGTGACGAAGTCGGCACGTACGCCGCTGGTGATGAACGTCTTGGCGCCGTTGACCACGAACTCGTCGCCGTCGCGTACCGCGGTGGTGCGCAGATGGGAGACGTCGGAGCCACCGTCGGGCTCGGTGATGGCGAGGCTGCCGATCTTCTCACCGGCCAGCGTGGGCTTGACGTAGGTGTCGATGAGGTGGGGCGAGCCGTGCTTGGCGATGTGCGGCAGCGCGATCCCGTGGGTGAACAGGCCCGCGAGCAGGCCGGACGAGGCGCCCTCGGACATCATCCCCTCGGTCACCGCGACGGTGTCGGCCAGTCCGCCGCCCTCGCCGCCGGCCTCCTCCGGGAATCCGATCCCGAGCAGGCCCTGCTTGGCGGCAGCCTTGTGGACCTCCCGCGGGATCTCCTGGTTGTCCTCCCAGACCTGCAGGTCGGGGAAGACCTCGCGGCGCGCGAACTCGGCGCCCAGCTCGAAAAGGTCGTTGCTCACTGAAGTCCTTCCCGGACGAAGTCGGTCGGCATGTCGACAAATCGGCTCCGCGCCCATTCGCCCAGACCCTTCGCCTGCGGGTCGAACCGCGTCGAGGCGGCAACGCCCTCCCCGAGCAGGTCGTGGATGACGATGTTCACGCCGCGCAGGTGCGGCAGCGGGGTGATGTCGATGGCGAGCTCTTCGGCCTCGGGGATCAGCTTCCGCACCCACTCCGGGTTCACGGTGTCCAGCAGCCACTCGACGGCAGCGTCCGGCTTCCCTTGCGGAACCCAGAGCCCGAGGTTGGCATCGCCACCCTTGTCGCCGGATCGCGCATAGACCAGCTCCCCCAGCGCCCGCCGAGACGTCGCCCCGGTCGGCCGAGGCGTCGCTCCCGTCGGCCGAGTGGTCACCTCGGCCGACGCGCGTGACGTCTCGGCCGACGTACGTGACGCCTCGGCGTAGGCCAAGGGGGCCGGGACCTCGTAGGTCGAACCGTCGGGAAGGTGGACGGTCTCCGGGGCGCGGTCGCGCCGGACGTACGCAGCCTTGTAGATCCCGAACGGAGACGGCCGTCCCGGGGGCACGGTGACGTGGAAGCCCGGGTAGGAGGCGAGCGCCAGCTCGATGGCCGGAGCCGTGAGGGCACGTCCGACGGCGTCGGCGTCCGCGGCCCGCGCGTTGAGCCGCAGGATGCAGGCGGCTCCCTCCTCGGTCGGAGAGTCGGGGGCCGGGACGCGGTAGGTCGACCAGGTGTAGTCGGGCCCGATCGGCAGCTCGGCGTCGAGCTGGTCACGCAGCCAGGCGGCCTTGGCGTCGATGTCGGGTCCGGTCAGCACGAACTCGGCCGAGTTGCGGTAGCCCCCGAGCGAGTTGACCGCGACCTTGAGGGTCGCCGGCGGCGGGGTGCCGGTCACGCCCGTGATCGCGACCCGGTCGATCCCGACCTCCTCCAGACGGATCGAGGTCAGGTCGGTCGTCACGTCGGGACCGAGGTAGAGCGGACCCTGGATCTCGTAGAGCAGCTGGGCGGTGACCGTGTCGACCGTGACCGTACCGCCGGTCTCGTCCTGCTTGGTGATGATCGAGGAGCCGTCGACCGCGATCTCGGCGACCGGGAAGCCCAACGGACGCGCCCGAGCCTGCGGCGACATGGTCAGGAACCCGGAGAAGTTGCCGCCGGTGGCCTGGGTGCCGCACTCGATCACGTGCCCGGCGACCACGGCGCCGGCGAGCTCGTCGTAGGAGTCGCGCTTCCAACTGTGGTGGGCGATCGCCGGCCCGACGACGACGCTCGCATCGGTGACCCGACCGGTGACGACGATGTCGGCGCCGGCGTCGAGCGCATGCGCGATCCCGAAGGCACCGAGATAGGCGTTGGCGGTCAGCGCGTCGGGGTGGGAGTCGAGCCGGCCCCGGAGGTCGTCGCCGTCGACGTAGGCCACCTTGGCAGAAGTCCCCAGCGCCTCGATGGCGGCAGCCAGACCGGCGGGGTTGAGACCGCCGGCGTTGGAGACGATCTTGACCTCACGCTGCAGGGCGAGGTCGATGCTGTCCGCGACCTGCCGCAGGAAGGTCTTGGCATAGCCCGTCGATGGGTCCTTGAGGGTGTCCTTACCCAGGATGAGCATGGTGAGCTCGGCGAGGTAGTCGCCGGTGAGCACGTCGAGCCGACCGCCCTCGAGCATGTCGCGCATCGCCGAGAACCGGTCACCGTAGAAGCCGGAAAAGTTGCCGATCGTGATCATCGCGCGTCCCCTTCCGGCGCCCGTCCGGAGCCGGCAGGGCCGGCGAACGCCTGGGCGATGCTCAGCCACTTCTCGGCGTCGTCCCCGGTCGCCTCCAGCGCCGTGTCGTCGCGGTGGATGCGCTGGGTGACGAGACGTGCGAAGTCGTACGCCGGGCCTCGGACGCTCTGCGCCGCATCCTCGGGACCCCACTCCCAGACCTCACCGGACGGAGCGGTCAGCTCGATCCGGAACGGGGAGCTCGGCGGGGTCAGGCCGTGGACGCCGTAGGAGAAGTCACGGGTACGGGTGCCGAGGTGGCAGACGTGCTTGATGCGGTCGCTGGGCTCGTAGGTGAGGCCGAGCGCCTCACGCACGTCCAGCCCGTGGGCCCAGGTCTCCATGAACCGCGCGGTCGCCATCGAGGCCGGCGACATCGGCGGCCCGAACCAGGGCAGCTTCTGCCCGTTCGGGACGTTCGCGAGCGCCCCGGCGAGCTCGCCACGTACGCCGTCCCAGTGCTCCAACAGGTCCGTCGCCGGCATCGTCGCCAGTGCCAGCGCAGCCTCGTCGACGTACCCCTCGGGATCCTTGAGCGCCTCGGTGACAAGCTCGTCCCACGCGGTCGCGTCACCCGCGACCCACTCGGTCGCAGCGAGCGCGGCCTCGTCGGTCCAGGCCAGGTGAGCGATCTGGGCGGCGACGTCCCAGCCCGCGGCCGGCGTCGGTTCGCGCCAGCCCGCCTCGCTCAGCCCCGCCACCACCTGGCGCAGCTCGAACCCCTCCATGGAGAGGTCCTCGAGAAGTTCATCCAGCAGGCTCATCGCAGCTCTCTTTCCAGGACCTCGGCCCAGTGATCGAGGATCCGCTCGCGTCGGGCGGCGTCGTCGGTAATCGTGTCAGCCAGACCCAGGCCGCGGACCAGATCGAGCGTGGCCTGCACGAGCTCGCGCACGCCGGGTTTCCTCTCGTCCACGTCGAGCAGCTCGACGGTGGCCCGGTGGAGCTCGCGACCGATGCGCTGCTCGAGCGGACCCACCGCGGCAGCCAGCTGCTCGTCGGTGCGGGCCGCCACCCACAGCTCCAGGGCCGCGGCGAAGACCGGAGAGGTGACCTGCTCAGCGAGCATGGCGAGCACCTGCCGCGTACGCTGCCCGCCCTCCGGAAGCGCCCGGGCAGCCTCTTTGAGTGCCTCACCTCGGGCCTCGGTGATGTGCTCGACCGCCGCCACGACCAGGTCGTTCTTGGCCGGGAAGTGGTGCAGCTGCGCCCCGCGGGAGACCCCGGCGCGCTGGGAGACGAGCGTGGTCGAGGTGCCGGCGAAGCCACGTTCGACCAGCAGCTCGACGGTCGCGTCGAGGAGACGCGCCCTCATCGCGCGGGTGCGCTGCTCCTGAGGGATGCGGGTGGCCTGGCTCACAGACAGGCACTCTGCCGCGTCAGAAACAAACAGTCAACCCTGACTTTATTTTTTCTGAGACGACGGCCCGACAGGCGGAAGCAGAACGTCCGGAACCGCTCGTAACGTCGACCGCATGGCTATCGCACGCAACCCTCAGTGGGTCATCGACTGTCCCGACACGGCGGCCCTTTCCACCTTCTACGCACAGCTCCTCGGCTGGGAGTCCAAGGTCGACGACGACGGCGGCTGGGCCAGCGCCTGGGGCGACGGCGGATCGCTGGACTTCCAGCGCGTCGACAACTACCAGGCTCCGAAGTGGCCCGGCCAGGACGTACCTCAGCAGACACATCTCGACGTCACCGTCGACGACCTCGACGAGGCCGAGGCAGCGACCCTCGCCCTCGGCGCCACCAAGCACGAGGTCCAGCCCGGCGAGTCCTTCCGCGTCTTCCTCGACCCCGCCGGCCACCCCTTCTGCCTCTGCAAGGCCTGACGCCGAGAAGTCACCTGCGCCGGCCGAGAAGTCACGTACGCGGATCGAGTCGGCACCAACATGCCAACTCGATCCGCGGGAGTGACGCCTCGGCGGGCTATTCGACCCGGGCCACCATGGGCAGGCGCCCACGGGTGGTGACCGCGACGATGAGCGCGATCAGCAAGGGAAGCCCGACGACCACGGTGCCGACGAGGTCCCACGGGATCTCGAGGTAGTGCGCGGCGACGCTGTCGCGCTCCGGCCAGCCCTCAGTGGTGATCGGATAGCTGATCGCGATCCCGGGAACGAACCCGATCAGCGCCCCCGGGACGGCCCCG
This sequence comes from Nocardioides sp. NPDC000445, assembly GCF_040300245.1. NCBI lineage: Bacteria > Bacillati > Actinomycetota > Actinomycetes > Propionibacteriales > Nocardioidaceae > Nocardioides > Nocardioides sp. NPDC000445. Next base: position 114,503 of record NZ_JBEPDH010000021.1, read on the forward strand.
ATGAGCGTCACGACCAAGGCGTACGAAGCAGCGACCCCGCGTCGCGTACGCGTCCTGGCTCCGACCGCCGACAGTGTCGCCAGGTCGGGGCGGGCGTCGTTGAGCGCCAGGTGGGTCGCGGTCAGCGCGCCGCCGATCATCAGCACGGCCCCCAGGGTGACCAGGAGCAGCCAGACGATCACTGCGGTGTCTGTCTCCTGGTAGCCACGCTCGATCAGGATCGTCGTGGGGAACTGCCCGGCGGCCAAGGCCTCGTCGAGGTCCGTCTCGGCTGCGGTGCTGAGCCCGGCGTTCTCGACGTAGAGGCCCACGACCCGCGGTTCGATACCGAGCTTCTTCACCATCGCCGGCGTCACGACCGCGTACGCGGGCGCTGCCCGGTCGCCGACGTCGAGGTAGGTCGCCGGCACGTCGACGGTGACGGCGTCCACATCGGTCTGCTCGTCCTCGGACCACTCCTTGATCACCAGGCGCGCGGACCTCGAGGGCCGAAGCTCGTCATCGGTGGTGAACACCACCGCCCCCGAGGACCTCAGGGTCTCCGCGGCAGCGGCGGCATCGCGCTCGGAGAGCGACCGCGCCACCGCCGGCGGAAGGGTCCCGTCGGCGCCGGCGACGACGAGGTCGCCGAACTCGCCGATGGTGGTGTCGAGCGGGATCGCCTCACCGTCACCGGTCTCGACGGCGACGTACCGTCCGTCGGCCTCCGACGTCGCGCCGGTCGTGAGTGCCACCGTCGCTCCCGGGATGGCCTTCTCGACCTGCGCGGCGATGTTCTCCCACCGCGCTCTCGTCTCGTCCGGGTCGACGTCGCTCTCGGTGGCGCTGTGTCGCGGATGCACCACGGCGTCGCCGATCGTGATGGAGGGCAGGTAGCTCTCCTGGTTCTGCTCCTGGTCGCTGCTGAACGCGATCCCGAGCGTGACCACACCGACCACCGTCACCGCGATCGCACCGGCAGCCGGCACCGTCCGGGTGCGGTGCCGATCGGCGTCGCGGGTCGCGAACCGGATCACCAGCGGCATCCGGGCGCTGAACCGCGCGGCCGCGGACACGAGGGCGGGGAGGATGAACAGCACGCCGGCGACACAGAGCAGTACGCCGAGAGCGATCGGGATCCCGCTGAGCGCGTTCCGGGTGCCGAACGCCGCCGATCCGACTCCGGCGGCCACCAGCACGAGGCCGATGATCGGCGAGCGCCGCGAAGGCAGGGTCTCGGACCGCCGCCCGGACAGTACGCCGACGACGTTCTGTCGCGAGGCGATCCAGGCCGGCACGATCGCCGCGCAGATCGCGGCCGCGAAGCCGATCACGGCGACCGCGAGGACCTGCAGCCACGGCACCTCGAACGGGCCGAACCAGGCCGAGACCTGATCCTGGGCGAGCGGCTGGAGCAGCCGCGCCAGCCCGACCCCGAGGGCGGCCCCGACGACGGCCGCCACCGCACCGATGACGATCGCCATCCCGAGCAGGACGCGCCGGGACTGCCGAGCGGTCCCTCCCGAGGCCGCGATCAGAGCCAGGTCGCGCGCCTGGCGCCGGGCCGCGACCGCGAACGCCGGTCCGGCCAGCAGGACCACCTCGAGGACGACCATGACCACGATGAGGACGAGGACCACGAGCTCGGACGGATCCGGGGCGCCCATGGGCGGACGGATCTCCTTGTCGGCCACACGAGCTGCCGCCGGCGGGTCCATGACGACCGAGCGCGAGAGCACGAAGGCACCCGCAGCGTTCAGGTCCTCGATGTCGGACCAGGTCACCGGTCCACCGCCGACCAGCCAGGTCGAACGGTCGCTGGTGTAGTCCACCGGAAGGTCCACTCCGGCGATGAAGGGGTCGTTGCGTACGGTCGCCGACTCGACGATCCCGACCACCTTGCGCGTCTCATCGAGGTCGCCGTTCGGGATCAGCAGCTCCTCCCCGACGCCCGGACCCCGGAACGCGAGGTTGGAGTTGACCACGACCTCGTCCGGACCCTGCGGGAGACGGCCCTCGGTCAGCCGGGTCAGCCCGGCAGCGAGCGGGTCGTTCAGATCGGTCTCCAGGCCGCTGGCCCAGGTGACTCCCTTGTCCGTGCGTACGTCGAAGGTCCGGTCCTCGGCCACGAGCAGCGGGCGGTCCCCGATGACGGCCTTCACCCCGGCCGCGTCGAGCGGGTCGGCGCCGGACTCGTCGAGCCACTCGGAGGCGTTGTCGGGGTCGATGCCCTGCCGCACGACAGCGGAGCCCTGGACGTCGATGCTCGCCGCGGCCTCGGTGCCGAGCCGGCGGTCGAGGCCCTCCACGGTGTCGACGTCATAGGTCTGGTACGTCACCGCGACCGCGGTCACGCCCGCCACCGGCAGCGCGATCATCAAGATGACCAGCAGGCTGCGCCACTTCGCCCGCCGCGCCTCCCGTTGCCCGAGCCGAAGCGCGAGCCGCCAGCCGGCGAGACTCCCGCTCATGCCTCGACCTCGTCCACGAGTGCCAGGTTCGGCGTCTCGCCGGCCTCGTCGACGACGAGCCCGTCGCGGACGTAGATCACCCGGTCGGCCCAGCTGGCATACCGCGGCTCGTGGGTCACGAGCACACCGGCCGCGCCCGCGTCGCAGCGTGCCCGGATCAGCTTGAGGATGTCCTCGCCGGTCTCGGTGTCGAGGGCACCGGTCGGCTCGTCGGCCAGGATCAGGCGACGCTCGCCGACGATCGCCCGGGCGATCGCGATCCGCTGCCGCTGCCCACCGGACATCTCGTCGGGGAACCGGTCGGCGAACCCGTCGAGCCCGACCTCCTCGAGCGCCGTCCTCGCCGCGGCCTGTGCCGCGCGCCGACCGGCGCCATCGAGCTCGAGCGGCAGCGCGACGTTCTCGGCGGCGGTCAGCGCCGGGATCAGGTTGAAGTCCTGGAAGACATAGCCGATCGACGTACGCCGCAGCTTGGCGCGCCCGCTGACCCCGGCCTCTCCCAGGTCCTGGCCGTCGACCTCGACAGAGCCCGAGGTCGGCGAGTCGAGTCCGCCGGCGATGGTCAGCAGCGACGACTTCCCGGAGCCGCTCGGCCCCATGATGGCGACCAGCTCACCGGCGTACGCAGCGAGGCTGACGCCACGCAGGGCGTGCACCTCGGCGGCGCCGGTGCCGTGGACGCGGCTCACGTCGGTGAGCCGGAGGACGGGTTCACTCATCGGTGGACTCCTTGGTCGAGGTCTTGCCCGGTGTGGCGGGCGTGGCGTGGACGCGGCGGCTGAGCCGCTCGCGGGCGTCGGCGAGCCAGCGATCGCTGTCGTGGCTGAGTCGACGCAGGTCGTGGGCGAGGGCGGCGTTCATCGCGCCCCTCCTTCGGTGGACTCGGCGGGCTCCGGTGCGGTGCTCGCGGAGGCCGCCCGGCGGAGCCGGGACTCGCAGTGGTCGAGCCAGCGGATCTCGGCCTCGGCGGCGAAGATCAGACGATCGAGGACCAGCCCGCCGGCGAGGTCGTCACCGGCTCCGGATCGCGACTGGCGACGGTATCCCTGCAGCGCCTGCATCGTCGCGTTGCGCTGCTGCTGGACGACCTTGCCGACGTCCACGCTCGGCACGGCGACCGCCACCGCGAGCTTGATCGCGAGCTCGTCCCGCTGCGGCTGCGTACGCTCCACCGGGGTGTCGAACCACCCCTTCACCTCGACCTTGCCGGCCTCGGTGAGCTGGTAGAGGGACCGTCCCTCCGCGTCGGTCCCTCCAGCCTCGACGAGGCCGTCACGCTCCAGTCGCGACAGGGTCGTATAGACCTGCCCGACGTTCAGCGGCCAGCTCGCGCCGGTGCGCTGCTCGAACTCGGCGCGCAGCTCGTAGCCGTAGCGCGGCTTCTCCAGCAGCGCCAGCAGTGCGTGTTTCACGGACACTCGATCACCTCCCTTGGTTACTTACTGAGTATGTATATACCGAGTATGCATCGCTTCGCAAGGCGCCGAATTGAGGGCGACGACACCCACGACTGCCTGGGAGACTTCTCCCCGCTGGTTCGGGCCGGCGGTCTTGTCGGCCCGTGAACCTCCTCCGGGCCGCTCCCAATCCCGAAGGAGTCGAAGTGTCACCTCGTAGACGCGTCGTCGCCCTGACCGCGACCGCACTTGCCATCGGCGGGCTCAGCGTGCTTCCGATGACCCCGCCCGCCTCCGCCGAACCCGACCCGGTCGCGACCTACAAGGACCGCGCCGGCGTCCCTCTCACCGTCCACCGCACCGCCGATGGCACGGCCGACTTCATCGGCTCCACGACCGAGGCCGTCGACCCGCTGGGCGTCACCGTCAAGCCCGCCAAGGCGGCCGAGGCCCACCTCGACCGCGCCGCCGAGGCGCTCGGCGCCGAGCAGACGGACCTGCGCCAGACGTCGACCAGCAAGGCCGTCGGTGGCGGGTCGGTGACCAGGTACGAGCAGTACGTCGACGGCCTCCCGGTCCTCGGCGGCGAGGTGGTCATCGGCCTGGACAAGGACCGTGGCCTCACCTCCGCGGCCACCAACCTCTCCGACGCCACCGTCGCCGAGGTCACCCAGCCGGACGAGTCCATGCGCGCGAAGGCCAAGGCAGCGGCCAAGACCGTGGTCGCCAAGTCCAACCACGGGGCCACCGGCCTCACCGTGAGCGACGAAGGCACCTGGCTCTACGACCACGACCTGGTCCGCGGACCGGAGATCGGCGAGACCAGCGTCTTCCGGTTCTCGGTGACCAACGGCTCCACCATCCGCGAGACCGTGCTCGCTCACGCCGGCACCGGCCGCGTACTCATGCACATCAACGAGATCGCCCACGCCAACCGGCGAATCTGCGACAACGCCAACGTCCGCGCCGCGGCGACCGGCTGCGCCGACACGAGCCTCACGGTCAAGCGGCGCGAGAGCGATGCGCCCTCCGGGTTGGCCGACGTCGACAAGGCGTACGACATGCTCGGCGCGACCTCCGAGCTCTACGCCTCCCTCGGGCTGGACCTGACCGAGGAGATCGGCTGGTCCAGCGGCGTCGCCGGCAAGGCGATCACCGCCACGACCCGCTACTGCGAGCCGACACAGCCGGGCTACACGCCACCGTGCCCGATGGACAACGCGTTCTGGAACGGTCAGCAGATCTACCTCGGCCAGGGCCTGGTCGTCGACGACATCGTCGGCCACGAGCTGACCCACGGCGTGATCGAGCGGAGCTCGAACCTCTTCTACTGGTACGAGTCCGGTGCCATCAACGAGTCGATGGCCGACATCATGGGCGAGATCGTCGACCACCGCTACGCCACTCCCGGCGACTCCCCGACCGACTGGCGCGTCGGCGAGGACTCCTCCTTCGGCGCGATCCGCGACCTCGCCAACCCGACGGTGCACGACCAGCCCGACCGGATGACCAGCTCGCTGTGGGAGGCCGACGACCTCAGCTACTACGCCGATGGCGGCGGGGTGCACACCAACAGCGGCGTCGGCAACAAGACGGCGCACCTGATCTCGCAGGGCGGCACCTTCAACGGCCGCACCATCAGCGGCATCGACGTCGGCGACCCGACCCTGCAGAAGACCGCAGCGCTATACCTCTACACGATCCAGCACCTCGTCTCCGGAAGCCAGTACGCCGACCTCGGCCGCACCCTCTCCACCGGCTGTGACGCGCTGGCGGCCGCCGGCACGTCTGGCTTCACCCCGGACGACTGCACCCAGGTCGACCTCGCCGCCGCCGCGACCGAGCTCGCAAAGTCGCCCACCAAGGCCGGCGCGACCCGCCCCGCGGAGGCTCCGAACACCTGCCCCGCCGGGAGCACCGGCAAGGCGGGCATGGCGACTCCGGCGCTCAGCCGCGGCGTCCTGTGGACGCAGGCGCCCGACGCCGCGCAGGGCATCCCCGCCAACGACCGTGACGGCAACGGCTCCGACTTCGGCATGAACCCCGACCCGGCGGCGTACGGCGACCCGACGTCCAGCGGCCTGACGACGGCCGCGATCAACGTACCGGCCGGCAAGCGGACCTACCTCCGGTTCAGCCACTGGTATCTCTTCGAGTGGTACACCGGCGACGACCCCGCCTACCCGACGCCGCAGTACTTCGACGGCGGGGAGGCTCGCCTGCTGGTCAACGGGGTCGCGACCGCCATCCCGTCGACGGCTTGGGTGAACGGGCCGAAGCAGAAACTGCTGCTCAACAACCCCTCCAGGCCGCTGACCGGATTCGGCGGCGACTCCAACGGGTGGATCAGCTCCCGCGTCGACCTCTCCTCCTTCGCCGGCAAGACCGTCCAGTTCCAGTGGGTCGTACGCGGCGACAGCGAGGGCTCCTTCGTCGGCTGGTTCGTCGACGGGCTCGAGCTCTACACCTGCAACCCGCAGACCATCGCCAGCACCGCGCCGCCGACGATCAGCGGCACCGCGCGGGTCGGCTACACGCTGACCGCGACGAAGGGCTCCTGGAGCCCGACCGCCACGACGGTGAAGTACCAGTGGCTGCGCAACGGGGTCGCCATCTCGGGCGCCACGGCCTCGACGTACAAGCTGACCGGCTCCGACCACACCAAGGAGATCCGGGTCCGGGTGACGGCGTACTCCTCGTCGTGGCCCGCCGCCAACCCAGGGGTCCGGGCGAGCGCCGCGACCGCGAGGATCGCGGCCGGCTATCTCACCGCGGTCACCCCGACCATCGGCGGCACCCGCAGGGTCGGCTATCTGCTCACCGCCTACCCGGGCGCCTGGAAGCCGTCGGGGATCACCTTCTCCTACCAATGGCTGCGCAATGGCGTCGCGATCTCGGGCGCGACGGGGAAGACGTACCGCCTGCGGTCCGTCGATCGCGGTGACCGCATCCGCGTTCGGGTTACCGGCCGCAAGGCGGGCTACTACACCAAGACGGCCACCTCGGCGGCCACCAGCACCATCCGCTGACCCAGGCCCGATCCGACGACGGCGCGCTCAGCCGTCGTCGGATCGGCCCGGATGCAGCAGCAGGTCGACCTCGTCGATGACCACATCGGTCACCACCCCGGCGGCGAGTCCGTCGATCCGGACACCCTCGATGGCGGCCACGAGCCCGTCACGATCATGGGTCAGCCTCGACGCGGGCCGGGCGCGGACCGCGTCGGCGACATGGCGCTCCAACGCCGTGTGCAGCACGGCCCTCGGGTCGATGTACGCCGCACCGACCCGAGGCGGGTCGACCTCGACGGCGAAGGTCGCGAGGACACGTACGTCCTGATCGTCGCCGGTCCGGGTCCGGACCACGATCGCGATCTCGACCTGCCCCGTCGGCCACTCGAGCACCTCGTGGAAGCCGGGGATCGCCAGGGTCATCGAGTCGGACGCGATCCGGACGATCCGCCGGTGCCTGGTCACCACCAGACACTCGCCACGGCGGGCCCGGCGCACCAACGACGCCACCACGAGGCCGACCGCGATCGCCGCGATCACCAGAACCGTCGCCATCTCCCCCATGACTCCGAGTCTTCTCGTCCCCCGCCCCGTGACGAATGGGCTCTGCCACCCATTCGTCAGGGCCCGCGTACGCCGCCGACCCAGCCCTCGACCATGCCACCGTGCGTGCCCTGGACGACGTACGCCAGCGGCTGCCCCGACCGCCCGGGATATCCGTCGTAGGCAGTGAGCCACCGGCTGACGTCGTCGAGCACACGGTCGCCCTCAGCGGCCTCGAGCAGCACGGTCAGCGGACTGTAGGGGGCTGACAGCTGCGCGGTGGTCACCGACGGGCGCACGGAGACGTCGACGACCAGCTTCACCGCGACCGGATCGGGCAGCTCGTTCGACCGATACCAGGCCTCGTCGCCGAGGAGATCCACCGGGCGCTGCCGGTGACGTGCGACGGTCGCGACCTGGGCCAACACGTCCTTCGGCGCACGTACGTCTGCCTTCCCAGGGCCCCCAGTCTGCGCCTGGGAGGCGCTCAACGACACCGTCGTGGCCCCGGCCTCCCGCAGCGCGACGGCATCGGCAAGCGCATCGCCCACGGCTTCGAGCGGGCCTCGCCCACTCGCGCCCACCGAGCATTCGGTCGAGCCCACCGTGAACGCTGTGCTGATCCGATCGGCAGGCGTCTCAGGCACGAGCCGGGCGATCTCGGGCTCCAGCAACCGGAGCACATCACGGCCGGCCGCGGCCGCCTCGGCCCCGGACAGGTCGTCCGCCAGAGTCACCTCGACGCGGACGGAATGCTCCCAACGGTCGGCCTCCCCGAAGTTGTCCCCCGGAATGCGCCGGGACTCGTCGACGGCCGTGACGTCGCGTACGCCGTGGACGGATCGCCACTCGTCGGGAAGCTCGAGATTCGTCGACGCCCTCTCGCTTCCGGTCTCCAGATTGATGAGCATCACGACCGCACATCCGCCGGCGACCAGCAGGACCAACCCGACGGCCACGATCCCCACCCAGAGCTCGCGCCTTCGTGTGCTGCCCGGCATCACCACGTACGTCCTCCTCAACCTATTCGGAAGGCAAAGAGTCGCACGGGCCCACTACGGCAGCTCCACAAATTGCGAACCGGCACGGTTCCTTCACAGGATCCGTGCCGGTTCACCACATGGTGCGGTGGGTCAGGCGGGGCTGGTCAGGCGGGGAAGCCCTCACCCTTCGCCGCGAGGTCGCGGAGGTACTGCGTCGGGCGGAACCGGTCGCCGTACGTCTCCGCCAGCTCGTCGGCACGAGCCAGGAACGCCTCGATGCCGATCGAGCCGTCAGCGGCCTCGTAGCCGGTGATGAACTGGGCCGCACCACCGGTCTGCGGCGGGAAGCCGATACCGAAGATGGAGCCGATGTTGGCGTGCGCGGCGGAGGTGATGACCCCCTCCTCGAAGCACTTCGCCGTCTCCAGGGCCTCGATGAAGAGCATCCGCTCCTCGGCGTCCCTGATCGGGATCTGCTTCTCGGCGACCGGGAACACGCTGCCGAGGTCGGCCCAGATCGAGCCGCGCTTGCCGTCGGTGTAGTCGTAGAAGCCGGCGCCCTTGAGCTTGCCGGAGCGCCCCGCCTCGATGAGCGGGTTGAGCACCTTCTCCGTGGTGGTCAGCTCCTCGACACCGGCAGCCTCGCGGGTCGTACGAGCGATCTTGACCATGAGCTCGTGGTTGAGCTCGTCGGCGATCTGCAGCGGCCCGACCGGGAACCCGGCCTGGGTCGCGGCACGCTCGAGCGAGTAGGGCGCGAAGCCCTCGGCGAGCAGCTCCAGGCCCTCCTGGATCTGGGTGCCGATGACGCGCGAGGTGTAGAAGCCGCGGCTGTCGTTGACGACGATCGGGGTCTTCTTGATCTGCTGGACGACGTCGTACGCCTTGGCCAGCGCGACGTCGTTCGTCTCGGCGCCCTTGATGATCTCGACCAGCGGCATCTTGTCGACGGGCGAGAAGAAGTGCAGGCCGATGAAGTCGGCCGGGCGGTCGATCCCCTTCGCGAGCTCGGTGATCGGCAGCGTCGAGGTGTTGGAGCAGAGCACCGCGTCCTCGTTGACGAACGGGGCGATCTCGCTGAAGACCTTCTGCTTCAGCGCGACGTCCTCGAAGACCGCCTCGACGACGACGTCGACGCCGGCGAAGTCCTCCGGGTCGACGGTCGCGGTGATCCGGTTGAGGATCTCGTCGGCCTTCTCCTGGGTCAGCTTGCCGCGCGAGACCGCCTTCTCGTTGAGCTTGGCGGTGTAGGCCTTGCCCTTCTCGGCCGACTCGATCGCGACGTCCTTGAGGACGACCTCGGCACCGGCCCGGGCGAAGGAGTACGCGATGCCCGCACCCATCATCCCGGCACCGAGCACACCCACCTTGGTGGCCTTGAACTTCTCGACGCCGTCAGGACGCAGCGTGCCGGCGCCGATGGCGCCGAGGTCGAAGAAGAACGCCTGGATCATGTTCTTCGACTGCTGGCCGGTGACCAGCGAGGTGAAGTAGCGCGACTCGATCCGGGTCGCGGTGTCGAAGTCGACCATCGCGCCCTCGACCGCGGCCGACAGGATCGCCTTCGGCGCGCGCATGTCGGACTGCTTGAGCTGCTTGCGCAGGATCGGCGGGAACGCGGGCAGGAAGCCCGCGAGCGCCGGCGAGGTCGGCTTGCCACCGGGCATCTTGTAGCCCGGCTTGTCCCACGGCTGGGCGATCTCGTCGGGGTTGGCCTTGATCCACGCCTTCGCGGCGGGAACGAGCTCATCGGGGGAGGAGACGAGCTCGTGGACAAGGCCCTTCTCGACGGCGGCGGCGGGCTTGAACTTCGTGCCCTGGCCGAGGACGTCCATGAGTCCGGTCATGATGCCCAGGAGGCGCACGACGCGGGTGACGCCACCGCCGCCCGGAAGCAGACCGAGGGAGACCTCGGGCAGGCCGATGTCGTAGCGGGCGTCCAGCGCGATGCGGTGCTGGGCGGCCAGCGCGATCTCCAGGCCGCCACCGAGGGCGGCGCCGTTGATCGCCGCGACGACCGGCTTGGGGAAGGTCTCCAGCTTGCGGAGGGTCGCCTTGATCGACTCGACCTCCTCGAAGACCTGCGCGGCGTTCTCCGGCCGCACCTGGATCATGTTCTTGAGGTCGCCGCCGGCGAAGAAGGTCTTCTTCGCGGAGGCGATCACGACGCCGGTGACGTCGTCCTGCTCGGCGTACAGCTTCTCGACGGCCTCCGCCATCGAGGTCTTGTACAGCTCGTTCATGGTGTTGGCCGACTGGTTCGGGTCGTCCAGGGTCAGGGTGACGATGCCGTCGGCATCGCGGTCGTACTTAACGGCAGACTCAGTCATCTCTTCGCAAACCTCTCTCAGACCAGCTCGACGATCGTGGCGATACCCATGCCGCCACCGACGCACAGCGTGGCGAGGCCGCGCTGCTTGCCCTGACGCTCGAGCTCGTCGACCAGGGTGCCGAGGATGATGGCACCGGTCGCGCCCAGCGGGTGACCCATGGCGATCGCGCCGCCGTTGACGTTGGTGACCGACTCGTCGATGCCCATGTCCTTCATGAACCGCATCGCGACGGCGGCGAACGCCTCGTTGATCTCGAACAGGTCGATGTCGTCGACGGTGAGACCGGCCTTGGCCAGCGCCTTGCGCGAAGCCGGGGCGGGGCCGGTGAGCATGATCGTCGGGTCGGCGCCGGAGACGGCGGCCGAGATGATCCGGGCACGCGGGGTGAGCCCGTTGGCCTTGCCCGCCTCCTCGGAGCCGATCAGCATCAGCGCGGAGCCGTCGACGATGCCGGAGGAGTTTCCGGCGTGGTGGACGTGGTCGATCTTCTCGACCCAGTGGTACTTGGCCAGCGCGACGTCGTCGAAGCCGGCCTCCTGGCCCTGCTGGAGGAAGGACGGCTTGAGGCCGGCCAGGGTCTCGGCGGTGGTGCCGGGGCGGATCAGCTCGTCGTGGTCGAGCACGGTCAGGCCGGTCTGGTCGACGACCGGGATGACGGCATCCTTGAAGTAGCCGTTCTCCCAGGCGGCGGCCGCCCGGGCGTGGGACTGCGCGGCGTAGCGGTCGACGTCCGCGCGGCTGAAGCCCTCGAGGGTCGCGATCAGGTCGGCGCCGATGCCCTGCGGGACGAAGCCGGTCTTGAGCGCGGTGTCGGGGTCCTGCGCCCAGGCGCCGCCGTCGCTGCCCATGGGCGCCTTGCTCATCGACTCGACACCACCGGCGAGGATGAGGTCCTCGAACCCGCCGCGTACGCGGGAGGCGGCCTGGTTCACGGCCTCGAGCCCGGAGGCGCAGAAGCGGTTGAGCTGCACCCCGGCGGTCGTCTCGGGGAGACCGGCCTTGATGGCGGCGGTCTTGGCGATGTCACCGCCCTGCTCGCCGACAGGGGTGACGACACCGAGGACGACGTCGTCGATCCGCTCGGGGTCGAGGTTGGGGTTCCGCTTGCGCGCCTCGTCGATCAGGCCGACCACCAGGTCGATCGGCTTGACCTCGTGGAGCGCTCCGGTCTTCTTACCCTTCCCGCGCGGCGTGCGCAGGTGGTCATAGATGAATGCTTCAGCCATGCGCCGATTGTGACACTAAAACTGTCACAGTCAACAGGGTAGGTCCGAAAGGTTCACGATAGATTCCGGGAGATCGTCCGATTCACCGCGTCCTGGAAGCTGACCACGATCGCCTCGGTGGTCAGCTGCCGCAGCCGCGGGAGCACCTCCTCGAGATGCGCCGCCTCCTCCGCGGTGTGGTGGGTGCGCTTGAACGGGTCGACGACCTGATCGCGCAGGATCGTGTTGAGCTCGTCGGCCAGGTCTGCCATGAGGCGTGACGTCGCTGCGTACGCCGCCGCCAGCGCGTCACGGGGCAGCCCCAGCGCGATCAGCTCACGTCCGATCCGGGCCTGGATGTCCTCGGTCGGCTCCGTGGCCCAGGAGGTGATCATGGCGCGCTGCATCGCGAGGTCTTCGCGCGTGATGTCGGCAGGGAGCCGGCCGAGGTAGCGCTCGATGGCCTGCAGCGTGAACCCGTGCTCCTGGAGCGCGGTGACCAGGTCCAGCCGAGCGCGGTGCTCGGGACCGTAGTAGGCCACCCGCCCACGGCGGATCGGCGGCGGGATCAGACCGAGGCTCGCGTAGTAGCGCGTCGTACGCACCGACAACCCCGTGGCGGTCGACAGCTCATCGATCGTCATCAATTCTTCGGTCGCCTCGGTCATGTCAGGGACCGTAGACCAAACTGTTGCGACTTCGCCAGTGTTACTGTCACAGTTGCTCCGTCGCCCACCACGACAATGCGGTCCGCGTCACAGTGGTGAGGCATCATTAACCGGGTACGTCTACGGAGGAGTGTCATGCCCCAGAAGCCCACCATCTACGAAGCTGAGCACGAGGACTTCCGCGCTACAGCCAAGGCCTTCTTCGAGAAGGAGGTCGTGCCCTTCCACGACCAGTGGGAGAAGGACGGCATCGTCCCCCGCGAGCTGTGGAAGAAGGCCGGCGACACCGGACTGCTCTGCTTCGACGTCGACGAGGAGTACGGCGGCCCCGGCATCAAGGACTTCCGGTTCAACTCGGTCCTCCACGAGGAGATGGCGAAGATCGGCGCCAGCGGGCCCGGCTTCTTCGTCCACACCGACATCATCGTCCCCTACATCTCCCACCTCGGCACCCCGGAGCAGAAGGCCCGGTGGCTGCCGGGCTGCGTCTCCGGCGACATCATCACCGCCGTCGCGATGACCGAGCCGGGCGCCGGCTCGGACCTCCAGGGCGTACGCACCACCGCGGTCGACAAGGGGGACCACTACCTCCTCAACGGCTCGAAGACGTTCATCTCCAACGGCATCAACGCCGACCTGGTCATCGTGGTCGCCAAGACGAACCCCGACGCCGGTGCCCACGGCATCTCGCTGCTCGTGGTCGAGCGCGGCATGGAGGGCTTCGAGCGCGGCCGCAACCTCGACAAGGTCGGCATGAAGGCGCAGGACACCGCCGAGCTCTCCTTCACCGACGTGGTCGTGCCGAAGGAGAACCTGCTCGGCGAGGAGGGCTCCGGCTTCATCTCGCTGATGACCCTGCTGCCGCAGGAGCGCATCTCGGTCGCCTCGATCGCGGTCGCCGCGGTCGAGCAGGTCCTCGAGCTCTCCCTCGACTACGCCCGCACCCGCGAGGCCTTCGGCCGCCCGATCGGCCGCTTCCAGAACACCGCGTTCACGCTCGCCGAGATGGCCACCGAGGCCTACCTCGCCCGCCTCTTCCTCAACGACGCCGTCACCCAGCTCAACGCCGGCACCGCCGACACCGTCCTGGCCAGCATGGCGAAGTGGTGGACCACCGAGCTGCAGAAGAAGTTCGTCGACCAGGGCGTCCAGATCCACGGCGGCTACGGCTACATGATGGAATACCCGATCGCCAAGGCGTTCGTCGACAGCCGCATCCAGACCATCTACGGCGGCACCACCGAGGTCCAGAAGCTGATCATCAGCCGCCACCTTGGGCTGTAAGCCCCGCTGGTCGAGCCGCGAGCGCCAGCGAGCGGTCTCGCGGCTCGACCGACGCAGCGCTGGGTCCTCGCCGAGATTGATTGGACATCGGATGCCAGGCAGGTCCGTGTGCGACTCTGTCCAGGTGTCGCCCTCGATCGACCCTGAATCCATTCGTGTCGTTCCGATGACGTTGGAGCAGGCCGAAGACATCACCGCCTGGCGATACCAGGCGCCATACGACGTCTACGATATGGTCGGCGTAGGTCCCGACGAGTTGCTCGATCCCGAAGCTGGCTTGTACTCCGTCATGGCAGGCAGCACCCTCATCGGCTTTCGTTCCTTCGGGCCCGATGGCCAGGTGCCGGGATGGGACTACGACGCGTCCGCACTCGACACCGGGGGTGGAATGCGGCTTGAACTCACGGGGCAGGGGCTTGGCCGTGCGGTCGTCTTGGCAGGACTCGAATTCGGTCGGGCCCGGTTCGCGCCCCCGGCGTTCAGAGTTACCGTCGCATCGTTCAATACCAGAGCGCTACGAACCGTGAAATACCTGGGTTTCGAGCGGGTCGGCACCTTCAACGCGACTCGCGGCGCCCGTAACTTCCATGTCTTCGTCCGCGCCGAGCATCGGAAGGGCGAGGACGCGCCGCCGCGTGCTTGACCGTCTCGACTGCAGAGACCTCAAACGATCGAAGAAGGGGTCAGGAGAGCTCTTGGCTGCGTACTTAGGCGGCGCGGGTGGCCCCTCCGAACGTGTTGCACTAGGGACCTAGCAGGGCCGCCGGGATGACCGCCACTCCATCCTGGCGCCGGTAGGCATGCCGACCAGTCGTGATCACCGCCATGTCGACGAGGTCACCACCCAGTTGCTCCCGCAGCCAGAGCAGATGACGTACATCAGCGTCCTCCGGGGTGGCTGTCAGCTTGACCTCCAACGCAACGATCCGTCCGCCTATGCCCTCAACGATGAGATCCACCTCGCGACGACCGTTCTGCTCTCGGAAGTGACGCACTCGCGCCTCATGCATCGCCGCATAGACGTTGACGTCCAAGGTCACCAGCGACTCGAACAGACCACCCAGGATGCTCCCGCCACCCAGCGACTTGGGCATCGCGTGCCCGCGGAGCAACGAGTCCGCATCGAGGTTCAACAGCCTCGCTGCCATGCCCGGGTCGGCAAGCTGATGCTTGGACGCCTGGCTCAACCTCAGGAGTTGGTTCGATGTCGGCGCCCAGGCCGGCGTCGGATCGAGCAGCCAGAGACCGGAGAGCGCATCCCGGTAGGTCATCGTCGATTTCTTGCTCGGTTTGTCTCCGACATTCGGTGTCGCGGCATCGAGGATCTCGACGTACTTGGCAGTCGTCGAGCTCGCCGCCGCGTAGGCACTCAGCCACGCGCGCAGCGCCTCAGGGCGACGCACCGGATAGCCCTGCTCGGGAAATTCTCGGGTGACGATGTAGTCGATGTAGGCATCCAGCTGTGCGCGGCGCAGGCGAGGCGTCGGCTCGTGACGGATCCCCGGAAACCCTGAGGAGGTGATCTCCTCGATGTAGTCCTGCAACACGACGTCGGTCTCGCCCCCGACCTCGGCTCGTCCCGACAGCATGTCCCCGAGGGACACCGTCGGCTGCGCAACGCCCCGCTCCACAAGGCTCAGAGGCCTCATCCTCAGCCCAACGATCCGACCCGCACCGGAGTGAACGGTCGCTCCCCGTGGTGCAGAGCTGCCAGTCAGGATGAACCGACCCCTGCCCGCTCCCGCGTCGACCGCCCGCCGAACACGGTCCCACGACTCCGGCCATCGCTGCCATTCGTCGACCAAGATCGGTCCGGGCAGTGTCGAGAGCAGACTTGGATCTGCTTGGAGTCGCTGACGATCGTCGGTTTGGTCCAGTTCGAGCACCGAAGCTACGCGCTGACGTGCGGTCGCGGTCTTCCCGACGCCCTTCGGCCCGTAGATCGACGTCGCCGCGAGATGCGGCTGCAACTCGTCAAGAATGTCGTCGATCAACCTTCGTTCGTACGCCATCGGGCCCCCAGACCTCTACAACCTCCCAGTCCGCCCTTCGAGCCAGGAGCCGTTTCACACGCGATCTAAGACACCTTACACACACTTTCTAGGAGTCGTTTCACACAGATGCCAGGGAACCGGACACACGGATAGCGAGAATCGCCGCGGACTACGACAGTTCCTTGGAGCGTACGTAGGCGGCGCGGGTGGCCTCGAGGAAGGCCGCCCGCAGGCCGTTCTGCTCCAGTGCGCCGAGCGCGGCGGCGGTCGTGCCGCCCGGGGAGGTGACCTGCTCGCGGAGGATCGCGGGGTGGGTCCCGCTCTTGAGCAGCTCCGCGGATCCGGACAGCGTCTGGATGACGAGCGTGGTCGCGTCGTCCCTGGTCAGACCGAGGTGGACGCCCGCCTCGATCCAGGCCTCGGCGACCATGAAGACGTACGCCGGGCCGGAGCCGCTGATCGCGGTGACGGCATCGATCTGCGACTCGGGCACGGTGACGACCTTGCCGACGGCGCCCATCAGCTCGGCTGCGGCGGCGACGGCTTCCGGCGTCGCCTTGGCACCACCCGCGACCGCGGACATGCCCTCGCCGACCAGGGCAGGCGTGTTGGGCATGACCCGCACGACCGAGACGCCGTCCGGCACGGCCGGCTCCATCGCGGACGTCGGGACACCGGCGGCCAGCGAGACCACCGTGGCGCCCTGCCGCAGTGACGACGCGATCGACTCCAGCACCGGCACCACGCCGTAGGGCTTCACGCCCAGCACCACCACGTCGGCCTCGGACACGGCCTCGGCGGCCGGCAGCGTACGAATCCCGTGCTTCTCGCGGAGCGCGGCGGCCTGCTCCTCGCGTGCCTCGACGACGATGACGCTCTCCGGAGCGTGACCGGCCTCGAGAAGTCCGGCGAGGACAGCCCCACCCATGTTGCCTGCACCGATGATCGCGATCGTCATGCTCGTCAGTCTGTCAGAGCGGACGACCTGCGGAGATATGGCCCCAAACGACCCAAGCAACTGCTAGGTTGCGATACCCATAGCAGTAAATATGCCGCTGGTCATCGGGAGGCCACATGCGCATCAGACGTACGTCCCTGCTCGCTGTGATCGCCCTCGCGGTGACGGTCGCGATGGTGGGTCCACCAGCCTCGGGGGATGATGTGGAGCGCCGGCTGCCCTCGCCGGAGTCCGAGGTCAACGTGACCGGTGAGCCGTTCACGGGCACCGCTCCGGATGGCACGGTGCAGGGGCTGGTCGACGCCCACAGCCACATGTTCATGCAGGACGGGATCGGTGGCGCGGCGGTCTGCGGGAAGGCCTTCTCCGAGGCCGGGATCGCGGACGCGCTCAAGGACTGCCCCTCCCACGGGATCGCCGGCGAGACCGCTCTGCTGGAGAACCTGACCCGCACGGGCAGCCCGCTCGGGTTCCACGACACCACCGGCTGGCCGTCGTTCAAGGACTGGCCGGCCTACGACTCGCTGACCCATCAGCAGATGTACTACCGCTGGGTCGAGCGCGCCTGGCGCGGTGGACAGCGGATCCTCGTGGTGCAGCTGACCAGCAACAAGGCGCTGTGCGCGATCAACCCCGGCACCCACCAGTCCTGCGACGAGATGACGGCCGTGCGGAGGCAGGCCCGGGACGCGTACGACACCCAAGCCTTCATCGACGCGCAGTACGGCGGCGAGGGTCGCGGGTGGTACCGGATCGTCACCGACGCGGAGCAGGCGCGCGAGGTGATCGAGGACGGCAAGCTCGCCGTCGTGCTCGGGGTGGAGACCTCCGAGCCGTTCGGCTGCTCCCAGAAGCTGCGGCTTCCCTCGTGCACCCGCGCCAACATCGACGCGGGGCTCGACGAGCTGAAGTCGCTCGGGGTCTCCTCGATGTTCCTGTGCCACAAGTTCGACAATGCGCTGTGCGGGGTCCGCTACGACAAGGGCACGACCGGGCTGCTGATCAACGCCGGCCAGTTCCTCACCACCGGGACGTTCTGGACGCCGAAGGCCTGCGACCCCGGCCAGCCGCACGACAACAACCCGCGCCTGGTCGACCGCCCCGCCGAGCTCGCCTGGCTGCCGCAGCCGCCGATCTATCCCGAGGGCACCGTCTGCAACCCCTACGGCCTCTCGTCGCTGGGTGAGTACGCCCTGCGCGGGCTGATCAAGCGCGGCATGATGGTCGAGGTCGACCACATGAGCGCCAAGGCCGCGGATCGCACCCTCGACATCCTCGAGGAGACCTCCTATCCCGGAGCGCTCGCGAGCCACTCCTGGATGGACGAGCGCTACCTCGACCGGCTCTACGCCCTCGGCGGCTTCTCGACGATCTACGGCCACAGCACCGACCAGTTCCTGGCCGAGTACGCCCGCACCGCCCCTGTCCGTGACCGTTACGGCGCCGGCATCGGCTTCGGCTTCGACATGAACGGCTTCGGCGGCACGCCCGGCCCGGCGAAGACACGTGTCAGCTACCCGTTCCGCAGCTTCGACGGTGGCTCTGTCATCGACCGGCAGGTCACCGGCCAGCGGATCTGGGACTACAACACCGACGGTGTCGCCCACTACGGAATGATCCCCGACTACCTCGAGGACCTCCGCCTCACCGGCGGCCAGGACGTCATCGACGACATCGTCCGCGGCTCGGAGTCCTACCTGCGTACGTGGGCGGGAGCCCAGTCCGCAGCACCCTGACCCGCAGGCGTGCCGAGTCGGCGCATCTGACCCCGTGCCTCGCGAAACTCGTGGCGCCGAGTCGGCGCATCTGACCCCGTGCCTCGCGAAGCGAAGCGAGCGAGAGGGGTCGGATGCGCCGACTCGGCAGTAATGCCAGAACGGTCAGTCGTCCTTCCTAGGACGTCGCAACCAACCGCCGCCGAACAGGGCCCAGACGACGAGCACAGGCTGGAAGAACAGCCGGACCAACCGCTTGGTGTCGGTGTCGAGGCCGAACGCGTCGACGCCTTCGACGTACTGGGCGATGTTGCCGGGGAAGATCACCACGAAGAACGCGGCGAGCAGCCCTCCGATGAGACGTCGCTTCCTCGGCAGCGCGACGAAGGCCACGCCGAGCCCGATCTCGACGACGCCCGAAGCGAGCACCGTCAGGTCCTCGTCGATCGGGAACCAGTCGGGCACCTGCGCTCGGAACTCTTCGCGCTGGGTGGTCAGGTGCGCCACTCCGGCGCCCGCCATCGCAACGCCCAGCAGGACGCGCGCGGCGGTCCGCGCGATCGAGGTCATGGCACCACTGTAGGGGGCCGCGATCAGGCGGCAGAGCGCCGAGCCGGCTCGTTCTGACCCGGATTCGCGGGGGGGGGGGGGCGGGGGGGGGGGGGGGCGCGGGCGGGGGGGGTAAAGATTATGTGTGTGGAAAGGGGGTAAAGCAGAAGAGAAAAACAAAAAAAACAACCGCTGTTGGGA